>JAYSUY010000103.1:0-6361 GCA_043718855.1 Saprospiraceae bacterium
GAAACAGGCGTGACCTCCGAGTGGGTTATACGCCACCATGAGGCAGGCCTCATCGGCGGCATCGGGGCTTTCCTAAAAAATGGTGTGGACGGCCACTCCGACGAGATCGGCTACTGGCTGGCCGCTCCGTTCCGGGGACAAGGCATCATGACGGAGGTGGTGCGCACGCTGACCGACCGGATGTTCGAGCAACGCCCGGCACTGGTGCGCATCGAGGCGTATGTTTTCGCCCACAACCCCGCATCGGTGCGGCTGCTCGAAAAAGCGGGCTTCGAGCGGGAGGGGCTGCTGCGCAAGTTGCACCTGAAAAACGGGGTGCATTTGGATGCGGTGGTGATGGGGCGGGTGAGGTGAGGTGTTGCCATTTGGTCATTTTTACCCGCCGTAGCCATAGCGAAGGAGGGTCGTCATTTTAAGCCCCGAATCTTTACCTTTGTAGCCTAAATCGCTTTGATATGCAACTCACACTCGAAGTACAAGAAGACAAACTGGCCTTCTTCCTCGAACTCATCCGCAATTTCAGTTTCATCAAGGTTGATGAGGCAAACAAATTCGCGCTGTCGGAAGAACTCCTCGCTATTGTGGAGGAACGCTTGGCCACATACGAAGCGGACTCCGATAACGTCGTCACTTGGGAGCAAGTGCGGGCTTCCGCAGCAGACGAGCAACGCTTCGCGGCCCGCAAAGCATTGGTGAAAAGCATGGCCCCCGCAGGTGCTGCCACAGAAGTGCCAGAAGAATTGATTGTCGAAATAGTTGAAAAAATCCGCTCCAAACGCTATGAAAAAAAGCAAAATCAGGGTAGTCGTTGACACCAACTGGTGGGTCAGTTTTGTTATCAACAATTTCAAAAGCCAACTCACCGAAGTGCTGACGAACCCTCGGCTGGATTTGTATTCCTCCGATGAGTTGGACAAGGAGGTGCTTGAAACACTCAATTCGCCTCGCCTCCAAAAGTATATCAACCTCGAAGTCAAAGCCAATTTTATCGCGCTTTACCCGTCCCTTTTCGTGAAGATTCCAGTGGTGAGCGATGTCGCTCTTTGCCGCGACCTGAAAGACAACTTCCTCCTCACCCTTTCCCAAGATGCCCAAGCCGACTACCTCGTGACCGGCGATAAAGACCTGCTCGTGCTGGGCAAGTTTGGTAAAACCCGAATCTTGAAAATGACGGAGTTTCTGGAAGCGGTTAAAGTCTGACTTCCTCACCCACCACACCCCCTCCCTACCTCCCATGACAAAAGCAGATTTCCTGAAAAAATATGCGCACTGCGCGGAGGCTATTGTACTGAGAAAAATATGGTTTGCAAAGAAAGGCGGAGCGACAGAATTGGATTTAAGCGGCAAAAAAATCACGGATTTATCGCCGCTGGCGGAACTGCTGAATTTGCAACAACTCTGGTGCTACAAGACTCAGGTCTCAGATTTGTCGCCGCTGGCAGCGCTGCTGAATCTGCAACAACTCGATTGCCGCTTCACGCGGGTGTCAGATTTGTCGCCGCTGGCGGGGCTGCTGAATCTACGACAACTCGATTGTTCCTCTACGCAGGTGTTGGATTTGTCGCCTCTGGCAAGGTTGCTGAATCTGCAACAACTCAGTTGCTCCTCCACTCAGGTGTTGGATTTGTCGCCGCTGTCAGGGCTGCTGAATCTGCAACAACTCAGTTGCTCCTCCACTCAGGTGTTGGATTTGTCGCCGCTGTCAGGGCTGCTGAATTTGCAAGAACTTAACTGCTCCTCCATACAGGTATCGGATTTGTCACCGCTGGCGAGGCTGCTGAATCTGCAACAACTCAGATGCCGCTCCACTCAGGTCCCGGACTTGTCACCGTTGGTAGGTTTGAGCCAATTGCAAGAAATCAACATTTGGGCAACTCCCGTCTCCGACCTTTCTCCACTAAAAGGCTTATCCAAATTAAGAGTACTTGATGCCTCTAGAACCCAAATTGACAGCATTGAGCCGCTCTCCAAATTGTTAAACCTCGATAAGTTATACGTTGCCTATACAAAGGTTAGTGATCTATGGCCTTTGGAGAAATTGATTGAGAAGGGATTGCCAGTAAAATGGGAGGAAGATTGGTCACTGCCCAAACACTTTTTTATCACTGACTGCCCCCTCACCTCCCCACCCGTCGCCATCGCCCAACAAGGCAACGCCGCCATCCTCCGCTGGTTCGCCGAAAACCGCCGCGTTGGCACCCAAAAAGTCAGCGAAGCCCGCCTGCTCCTGCTCGGTCAGGGTGGCTCCGGCAAGACCACCCTCAAAGAAAAACTCCGCGACAAAAACGCCCCCATGCCCCTGCCCGACGACAGCACGCGGGGCATTAACATCGAACTGCTGCCCCACACCTGCGGCGACGGCTCCGACTTCACGGTACACGTCTGGGACTTCGGCGGGCAGAACATCCAGAAGTACGCCCACCAGTTTTTCCTCTCCGACAGCGTGGTGTACGCCGTGCTCAGCAACGAGCGCGAACAAAACCCCAACTTCCAGTACTGGCTGAACATCATCGAGTTGTTGGGCAAAGACAGCCCCGTGTACATCGTCCAGAACGAGCGCGAAGGCCACGCCGAGCCGCTCAAAGACGTGGCCCAGATTCAGGAGCGCTTCCCCCACACCTTCCGCTCGGTGGAGCAAGTCAACCTCAGCAAAGCCGCTACCGACGGACGCTTCGAGGCCCTGAAACTCAAACTTTTCCACGAAGCCACCCGCCTGCCGCACACCCAGAAGGAGTACCTGACGTCCTTCGTCAACGTGCGCCGTCAACTGCAAACGCTGGCCGAAACCGAGCACAGTATCGGGTACAAGGATTTCAAAAAACTCTGCCGCGACGAGGGCATCACCGACGAACTGCTGATGCAGGACTACGCCCACACCTTCACGTTTTTGGGCATCGCGCTGCATTTTCACGACGATATTCACCTGAAAACCAGCGTGTTCCTCCGCCCCAAGTGGATGATTGACGCGCTGTTCCAACTGCTCTACCACCCCAAAGTGGAGGCGCAGGCCGGGCGTTTTTCGGAAAGCGATGCCGATGGCATCTGGGCCGAGCCGGAGTACGACGATATGCACGGCATCCTGCTGCGCCTCATGGAAAAATTCCACCTCTGCTACAACATCGCAAACACGAAGGACTACATCGTGCCGCAGCGACTGCCCGCCCGCACCGAGCCGTTCGTGCCGCCCGCCGACGCTACGCAGGTGGTGTTTCGGTACAAGTTCATGCCGAGCGGGATTTTGACGCAGTTGACGTGTCGGCTGCATCACCGGATTGAGCAGCCCTCGCCGTACATCGAAACACCAGTTTCGATAGCCCCCAGCACAACGCCCGTCGAAACTGGTGTTTCGACGTACAGCGCGACGGACAACAGGCACATGGTGTGGAGTGACGCGGTGCAGTTTTCCGACAAAAACTCCTCCGGTCGCGTCTTCGTCCGCGAGGTGCAGACAACGCATTTTCTGGAAATCAACGCTTTCGGCCCACACAAAGCCGATATGCTCAACCAAGTGGTGGATATCTTGGACGACATCCACGCCAACACCAAGTTCGGCAACCTGCGGGTGGAAAAACTCGTGCCTTGCCCCTGCGTGGAGTGCGCTCGCCGCCGCAGCCAGCGCGAAGAGGCGGAGTTTTTCAACTACGACTTCCTGCTCGAACTGCTCCGCGACGGCGAAACCGAGAGCGACCGCTGCCGCCTGAGCAAGCGGAAATTCCCCATCCGCGACATCCTGAAAAACGCCGAGGTGCGCGTGTTCAAAGTGGAGCACATCCGCGAACTCATCGCCGCCGACCAAATCGAGGCCGCTCTGCGGCTGCTGCGCGGGCAGTTTGAGGAGAGCAGTGAAGTGGTGGTGCAGATGGGGCGGCTGAGCAATTTGGAGCGAGAACACCGGTTGGGCAAACTGTCGGACAAGGACTACCGTCAGGAGAAAAGCCGCATCAGCGCGGGGGTGCTGGCGACGTTGAGGGAGTTGGAGCGTTGAGATTTGTCAACTTCCCAAAAGTTGACCATCCGCCCTAAACCCAAGCCCGCCCCATCTGTTACCTTCGCCCCTGCATCTTCGGAATCGCATTCCGAGGCGCAACCACACTCACTTCCCGAAGCAAGACTTTCGGGGTAAACTTTTACCCGTGACGAAAGACATCCTCACCAGCCTCACCGAGGCGGCCCGCGAGCGCATACTCATCATCGACGGCTCGATGGGCGTTTTCCTGCAATCGTACAACCTGCCCGAAGAAGATTTTCGCGGCGAACGATTCCGCAACCACCACCGCGACCTCAAGGGCAACTTCGACGTGCTGTGTCTCACCCGTCCCGACATCATCGAAGGCATCCACCGCAAGTACCTCGAAGCAGGCGCGGACATCATCGAGACCAACACCTTCAATGCTACCTCCATCTCCCAGGCCGATTTCAATATGCCGCCGGGTGTGTGCTACGACATCAACAAGGCGGCAGCGGAAATTGCGCAGAAGGCTATTAGCGATTGGCAATTAGCCATTAGCCAGCCAACAGCCAACGGCCAACAGCCAATAGCCAGCAGCGGCCAACAGTCAACGGCTAACCGCCAAAAGTTTGTGGCTGGCGCACTCGGTCCACTCAACAAGACCCTCAGCCTTTCGCCCGACGTGAACGACCCCGGCTTCCGCACCATCACCTTCGACGAGGCCAAAAACGCCTACGCCGAGCAGGTGCGCGGTCTCGTGGATGGCGGCGCGGACATCATTTTGGTGGAAACCATTTTTGATGTTTTGAACTGTAAATCAGCGATTTATGCCATCGAAGAAGTGTTTGAAGAAAAAAGCCGACGACTCCCGGTCATCATTTCCGGCACCATCACTGACGCTTCGGGGCGCACGCTGAGCGGCCAGACGGTGGAGGCATTCTGGATTTCCATCAAGCACGCCAAGCCCTTCGCGGTCGGCCTCAACTGCGCGCTGGGTGCAGAGGAAATGCGCCCGCACTTGGAGGCCTTGTCCGACATCGCCGATTGTTTTATCTCCTGCTACCCCAATGCTGGCCTGCCCAACGAGTTCGGCGAGTACGACCAGACGGCGCACGAGATGTGCGTTTTTATGGAAGATTTTGCCCGCTCCGGCTTTGTCAACATCGCGGGCGGCTGCTGCGGTACTACGCCCGACCACATCCGCCACATCGCCGAGCACGTCAAAAAATACCCGCCGCGCCAGCCCAAGCAGTGGGCCGAAGGGTTGTCAAAATACGCCGGATTGGAGCCGCTCGTGCTGCGCGAAAACACCAATTTCGTGAACATCGGCGAGCGCACTAACGTGACCGGCTCCGCCAAATTTGCCAAACTCATCATAGCAGGCAATTACCCCGAAGCGCTCACCGTGGCCCGCCAGCAGGTGGAGGGCGGTGCCCAAATCATTGACGTGAACATGGACGAGGGCCTGTTGGATTCGGAGGCAGCGATGGTCAAATTCCTCAACCTCATGTCCGCCGAACCAGACATCGCCAAACTGCCCGTGATGGTGGATTCCTCCAAATTCCACGTCATCGAGGCTGGGCTGAAATGTTTGCAGGGCAAGAGCATCGTCAACTCGATTTCGATGAAGGAAGGCGAATCTGAATTCATCCGGCAAGCCAATATTTGCCGCCGATTTGGTGCAGCCGTGGTGGTCATGGCCTTCGACGAGCAGGGCCAAGCCGACACCATCGAGCGCAAGGTCAGCATCTGCCAGCGGGCCTACAAAATCTTGGTGGAGCAGGTCGGCTACGACCCGACGGACATCATTTTTGACCCCAATATTTTCGCCGTCGCCACCGGCATCGAGGAGCACAACGAGTATGCGATCAACTTCATCGAGGCCACGCGCCAGATTAAAGCCACCTGTCCCGGCGCGAAGATTTCGGGTGGCGTGAGCAACCTGTCGTTCTCGTTTCGGGGCAACAACCACGTCCGCGAGGCCATGCACTCGGCATTCCTGTACCACGCCACGCGGGCGGGCATGGACATGGGCATCGTGAACGCCGGGATGCTCGAAGTATACGAGCAAATCCCGCCAGTTCTGCTGCAACGCATTGAGGATGTGCTGTTTAATCGTCACCCCGATGCGACGGAAGAGTTGGTAAAATTGGCCGAAAGTTTCCGCGAAACTGGCGGAAAAGTCATCGAAGAAGACCTCGCGTGGCGCAATGCGACCGTACAGGCACGCATCACCCACTCCCTCGTGCGCGGCATCGATAAGTTTGTGGAAGTGGATATTGAGGAAGCGCGACACCTGTACGCCGCTCCCCTGCACGTCATCGAAGGCCCGCTCATGGACGGCATGAACGTTGTGGGCGACCTGTTTGGCTCGGGCAAAATGTTCCTCCCGCAGGTGGTGAAATCGGCCCG
>JAYSUY010001021.1:0-8072 GCA_043718855.1 Saprospiraceae bacterium
CACTTTGTCTTTGTGAACGATCATCTGCTTGTAGGTGTACTTGCCCGTAGTCGGGTCTTTCACGGCTTTCACCACTTTCACGTGGTCTTTGCCGGAGCCGGCGTTAGCAGCACGCTGCGCAACGCGGGCGTTTTTGGAAACTTTCTTTGCCATAAACCCTCAGTGTGTAGAGTGAATGATAGTTGTGGATGCGGTGATTTGGTGATTTGAGGATTGGAACTGCGGCGAAATTACTTGATTTCGCGGTGCATCGTGTACTTCCGCATGATCGGGTTGTACTTTTTCAGCTCCATGCGGCCCGGCGTGTTCTTGCGGTTCTTCTGCGTGATGTGGCGCGAAGTACCCGGCAAGCCGCTGGTTTTATGTTCCGTGCATTCGAGGATCACTTGGATGCGGTTCCCCTTGCTTTTCTTTGCCATTGGTAAAAATTTTTAACGTTGAAAGGTGAGGGTTAGCAGCCCATTTCGGGGGTGTACACGATATCGCCCTTCTTTTCCAATTTCTTGATGTACTGGTAAAGGCCGAGTTTCGAGATGGTGCGGATGGCCGAAGCACTCACTTTGAGCGTGAGCCATTCGCCTGTTTCCGGCATGAAGAACTTTTTAGTCTGCAAGTTCGGGTAAAAACGCCGCTTGGTTTTGCGGTTGGAGTGCGACACGTAGTTGCCGCTCATCGGCTTCTTACCCGTCAGGTCACATACTTTTGGCATAAAATGATAACGTTTTGAGTGTTCTAAATGATGGTTCAAAAAATGAGTGTGTGAGAACAAAGTCTCACACACTCAAACACTTCAAAAAAGTGGTGATCCCGAGAGGACTCGAACCTCTAACCTCCTGATCCGTAGTCAGGTGCTCTATCCATTAAGCTACGGAACCAAATGTCTATTGGTTTCGGGCGGCAAAGGTAAATTTAAGCAACCATAAAAACCAAGCCTCGATCAACGAATTTTCCTAAATTTTCTTGACTTGATGGCATCGCCCCGCCCAATGCTCATCGTGTAAATACCCGAAGGCAACTGTGAGGAGTCGTACTCGATGCGATTGGCCGAAAATTCCTTAGGCTCCAGTTTCCTCTCGTACATCAGTTGACCCAGCATATTGAACACCCGGAACGTGTGCGGCAGGGTGCTGGGCGTTTGGTAAAAAACTTCCAGCGTGTTCTGGTCTATTTCCGCCACTCGGAGAATCGTAAGTGCCCCAATACTGCCCTGACAAAGTTTGCGCACTGCCTGCAACGCGCTTTCAATGTCAAGTCGCCCGCCCGTAACCGTCACATTTTGCAGCGTCGGGTTGGCCACCACATTGTCGAGAATAATGCTGCGCACCCGCTTGGCGCAGGCTGAGGGTGACGTAAGCGCATCATTAGCCAGCAGGTCGCACTCAAAACTGTACAGCAGCGCGATGGCCCCAGCCACATGCGGGCAAGCCGCCGAAGTGCCATTGAACGAGCCGTAACCGCCCACCCCACCACTGCCGTTGACCGTCGTGAAAGTGCCTTCGCCCGGTGCGCCGAGGTCCACATGCGTCTTGCCCGTGCCGGTAGCCGGGTATTTGTTGCCCGAAGAGGAGTACACGTTGTTCACCACGATCAGGTAATCGCTGGGGCAAGTGGAGGGCAAATCGCCCACCACATCCACATTTTCGTTGCCGTTGGTGGTGGCTCCAACGCTGATGATCCCGACCCTGCCCAACGAATCGTAGGCTTGGCACCAGAGTGGCGCAAAAGAGGGGAATTTGCCATCGAAGCCGAACGAAGCATTCGTGGACACCACAAATGCGCCCTTAGTACCCTGCGTTTGGTTGTATAGTCGGCGCATTTTCCACACATATTCGTAGGCCGATACGACCTCGGAGATGGACTCTACATTGGATAGACTCATCATTTTCACATTCCAGTTGATGCCCGTTACGCCCTTCGCATTGTCGCCCTTAGCACCTACGATACCAAACACTGAAGTGCCGTGTGTACCACCCGTGCCGGGGCCATCGCCAGCATTGCGCACATCGTAGCCGAGGAAGTCGTCCACATAGCCGTTCTTGTCATCGTCGATGTTGTTGCTCGGTATTTCGGCCCGGTTGCGCCACAGATTGGGGTCCAAGTCGGGGTGTTCGAGCAGGAGGCCTTTTTCCAGAATGGCCACCACGATGGTATCGCCCTTCGGTGTGAGGCCGCCCGTACTCGCATCCCAGGCTTCAGGAGCATGGATGAGCGTCATGTCAGTCTGCTGCCCCCAGTTGGGGTCGTTGGGCGTGGTGGAGCGGTCTTGCACGAGGGCGTTCCACTGGGCAAAACGTACACCTGGCAGATGCTGCACTGCATCAAGCAGCGCATCGGTATTGTCGTCATTTTCTTCAAAACCAAGCAGATAGATGTCCCAGGATGGTGCAACAGCACGTTCGAGCCGGAGGCTGGGGAGGCTGCGATGGGCTGTGGAGAGCAAGGTTTCCACCGAAGTGCCGGGATTGACCTGCACGATGATTTGGCCCGCGATGCGGTCGGAGGTTTGGGAAAAAAGTAGGTTTGCGCTGCAAAAAAGCAGAGCGAAGGCGAGGCGATGTTTTTTCATAAAAATTGAATTTGACAGTGCTTGAAGCAAAAGTGAGGCAAAAGGTTGGATGAGATGCTGATAAGTTTTGCCCAAATTGAGCGAAATCAACAACAACTGATGTCATGACAAAACTCCTCCTCCTCACCCCTGGCTTCGCAGCCGACGAAACCGACCACAACTGCATCCCACCCTTGCAGGCATTGGTGCGCGGGCTACTGCGGCGTGGCGCGGAGGTATACATCGTCGCGATGGAGTACCCGTTTACCGACCGGCCTTACCGCTGGCACGGGGCTGAGGTGTACCCCTGCAACGGTCGCAACCGCAGGTGGATGAAGCTGCTCACCACCTGGCGGGCCATCCGATGCTCCAAAGACATCTTGGATGTGTGTGGAATCGACATCGTCCACAGTTTCTGGGTCGGCATCGCCGCTGGTGTAGGCGAGTCGGTGGCGGCACGGTACGGCATCCCGCACATCACCACGCTGATGGGGCAAGATGTGCTGCCAAACAATCAATACCTCAGTTTGCTGTCACGGCCAGAGCAGTTCCAGCGGCTCGTCGCGCTATCGACATTCCACAACGACGCGCTGGAAAAAAGCACAGGGCTACAAGCGGCACACGTCATCCCTTGGGGCCTTTGGGAAAGCGCCGCACCCACCGCACCTGCGGAGAGCCGCCCGTTGGACGTGCTGGGCGTAGGCTCACTCCTCCCAGTAAAAAACTGGTCAAAATGGTTGCAAACGCTGGCTTTAGTCGTTCAAACCCGCCCAAACTTGCAAGCCGAACTCATCGGCGAAGGCCCTGAACGCCGCAAATTGGAGGCTCTCTGCCAACGCTTGGGCCTCAGCGAGCGGGTGCGTTTTGCTGGAAACCTGCCCCGCCAAGAAGTGCTGAACCGCATGGGCGAGGCGCGTGTGCTGCTGCACACATCTGATTTTGAATCGTTTGGTTTTGTGTTCCCCGAAGCGGCGCAGGCGGGCTGCCGCATCGTGAGCACGCAGGTGGGCATCGCGCCAGAGATGGGGGCGGTAGGCGGTTTTTCCGAAGGAGAACTGGCGGCTGGAGTGGTGGATGCGCTGGCGGGCACCTCGTCCAACGAATCTAAATCGTCGGACGAGTTCAGCGTGGCAACTACAGTGGCGGCGTATCTGGATTTGTACAGCAAATTTTGACCTCAACAAGCCTACACTGCACTCCCTCGCCCTACTTTTCCGCTCAAATTCAATTTCAACATGAAAAAAACATACCGCCTCGCGCTCTGCCTCGCTGCATCCACTTTGCTTTTTGCCCCTTGCCCCTTGCTTTTTGCCCAAAACGATGCGTGGCACATCGTGGCCGACAAGATTGACCCCGCCAACTACTACGGCATCACGGTGGCCAACGGCATGATCGGCCTCGTGAGCAGCCCGGAGCCGATGAAAGTGAAGGACGTGGTGCTCAACGGAGCCTACGACAACTACCAGCGAGGCCGGGTGAGCAACATCCTGAAAGGCTTCAATTTTGTGAACATGAACCTTGATGTGGACGGGCGGCGCGTGGGGCGAGCCGACATTTCTAGCTACAAGCAAGTGTTGGACATGCGCCACGCGGAGCTCGCTACCACCTACGACGTGGGCGACAAAATCTCCGTCAGCCACCGCGTCATGGCCCTGCGTCACCTGCCGTACTCTGCCCTCAGCATCGTGGAGATTACGGCCAAAAAAGACGTGACCATCACCCCCATGTCGGTCATCGAAGCACCTGACATTCTGCAAGATGTGCGCAACTACTACGCCGAAATCGACCGCCCCCACGTCCTCATCCCGCTGCTGACTTCCGTTGGAAAATCGCCTACCGGGAAGTACACCGTAGCGGCCTCCACGAGTTTTATTTTTGAGGAAAAACACGGCTCGGAGCCGGACTTGATCCACGAAGACTGGGACTACAACTCACACCTGTTGAAGTTTTATAAAAAACTGCGGGCGGGCGAGACCTATCGCTTCTCGGTGGTCGGCTCGGTCATCTCCTCGGCCCACGTCGCCGATGCGCACAACGAGGCGGAGCGGCTCACCATCTACGCCGCGCTTGAGCGCACCGACCGCCTACTGAAACGCCACCGGGCGGATTGGGACAAACTTTGGGCCTCCGACATCACCATCGAGGGCGATGTAGAAGCCACCCGCGACGTACACTCGGCGATGTACCACCTGTACTCGTTTGCCCGCGAAGGCACCGCGCTGAGCCTCTCGCCGATGGGCCTGAGCGGCTTGGGCTACAACGGCCACGTGTTCTGGGACACCGAACTGTGGATGTACCCGCCGCTGCTGCTGCTGCACCCGGAAATGGCAAAATCGCTCCTCGAATTCCGCTACCAACTGCTTGACGAGGCCAAGCAGAACGCTTTTTCGCACGGCTATCAGGGCGCGATGTACCCCTGGGAAAGCACCACGACGGGCCAAGAGGAAACCCCGGTGTGGGCTTTGACGGGGCCGTTTCAGCACCATATTTCGGGCGACGTGGCTTGGGCGGCTTGGCAGTACTACTGCGTCACGAAGGACAAGGAGTGGCTCCGCACGCGCGGTTGGCCGATTTTGAAGGAAGTGGCCGATTTCTGGGCGAGCCGGGTGGAGCGCACAGGCCCTGGCAAGTACGACATCCTGAACGTGATCGGTGCCAACGAGTGGCTGGAAAACGTGGACAACAACGCTTTCACCAACGGCATGGCCATCGTATCGCTACGCTACGCCGCCGATGCGGCCAAGGAACTGGGCCTTACGCCCAACCCCGACTGGACGCTGGTAGCCAATAACATCCCGATCCTGAAATTCCCTGACGGCACTACCCGCGAGAACGCGACCTACAAGGGTGAAATCATCAAACAAGCCGACGTAAACCTGCTGGCTTACCCACTCAAACTCATCACCGACCCGGTGCAGGTGAAAAAAGACCTCGACTACTACGAGCCTAAAATGTCGCCCGAAGGCCCGGCGATGGGCAATGCCATCCTGACCGTAAGCGCGGCCCGTGGGGGCGACGCTGAACGGGCTTACGACCTCTGGAAAAAAAGTTACCAACCTAACCGGGTGCCACCCTTCGGGGTGCTGTCGGAAGCCGCTGGTGGCACCAACCCATATTTCGCCACTGGCGCGGGCGGCTTCCTGCAAGGTACGCTGATGGGTTTCGGCGGCTTGGACATCACGCCGCAGGGCATCGTACAGTTAAAAACGAGACTGCCGAAGGGCTGGAAGGGAATGGTGATGACGGGGATTGGGGTGGAGAAGAAGCGGTGGGAAGTGCGGTGAGTTTCAGCCGTGCTGCAAAAGGAGTCAAAAGAAAGAGGCAATTGCCGACGGTGGCCTCCTTGCCACCTTTCACCCGTTCGAGCCAGATGCGCAGCACCTGCTTGGTTGCGGGCGATTCCTCCACAGGCGATTCCTCTGCACCGATGCGCACGTCGGGGTCGGTGGAATAAACGAGGCCGCCGAGGCCGGAGAGGGAGTTGAGGGTTTTGTTTTTGCTCATGGTGTGCAGTGTGCGGATGGAGGGGCGAAGGTATCGCTTACGCTCACTGCTTGCCACTGGAGGGCTGGCGAGATTTCTTCTTTTTCTTGGTGGGCGGCGGTGGTGGCTGAGATGGGATTTGGGTGCTGTCAGATACTACTGGTTGCACAGAGCGACGAGGGAGGTTTTTGAGTTGATTGGGGATTAAGCCGCTGTGACTGCCAGATTCTCTCTGAATCAATGGCACCTTGAATTCGAGAATTAGATTTTTACCAAAATTTGAATCTGGTATCATCCTAAAATTCAAGTAGTTGTTCGTGTTACTCAGCACTTGCACACTGTCCGTTTTTGCCGCTTTGTAGCCAGGGTACGATACCTCCACGTTGTACATCCCAGGGTCAAGCAATGTGCGGTATTCTCCGTTGAACTGAGTTATGGCACCTTTCACAACTTCACCACCTTTCGTGATTTTTACGCTGGCCCCGATGAGGTCTTCTTTGGTCGGCTCGTCGGTTATTTTGCCGGAGAGGATGGTTTGAGAAAAAGTGGTTTTGCTGAGCAGCAGGAGCAGGAGAAGTAATTGAATTTTCATGCCTGAAAACGTGGTTGGGTGAACGAGATGAGTTGACCCAAGCCCAGATGTCGGTAGAGTTAGAAATTGCACAATCAGGGAAGGTTTTTATATTTTTGCAGCACATCATTCACCCCAAAATGGCTGCTCGGCCTACTGGCAATGCTTCTCTTGGCTATCATTTTTGTTTTATGAAACAGATCGGCGAAATATTCTTGGACACTGGTGTACTGATCGTGGGCGACCTGATTTCCCTGAAAAGGATGAAACAGACACCCCATCAATCAATCAAGCAGTTTGTACACAGCCAGAGTCAGCAGATTTACACACAGGGCGTTGATTTTCAGAAATTTACCGACCTGCTGCTCGACGGCCTGAGCGTCAACGAACTGATCGCACAGGGCCTGCTGGTGGAAGTGAAGCATACCAACGACACGGAATTGTCCAGCGAAAATATCGTCAATGACTTGGGCGCGGGCTTCAAGCAGATCAAATTCGAGAACGGCACCAACGGCAAGGCGCTGGCCGTGCTTTCGGAGGAAGGTTTTTACCCGGTGTACGCCGAGATGGACGAGCGGGGCATATCTAAATTGGTGATTGACTTGCGGGCTTTGCAGGATTGAGTGCAGCATTTTGCCCACAAAAAAGTCAATGCTCCGAAAGGTTTTCCAAAATCGCCCGCGCCTCCTCGGCGAAAGGAGAATCGGACGCAGCCACCTGCTCAAACCCTTTTTTTGCTGCTGCAATTTCGCCCGCCCGGAGTTGGGCCAACGCCAAGTACCAAGGTTTTTCGGTCTTGAAACTGCCAGCGGGGATTTTTTCAAAAAAGGAAATGGCAGCCTGGAAGTCGCTCGCTCGGAGCGCGGTCAGTCCGGCTTTAAAACCAATATCGCCTTGATATTCAATTGCTTCTGGTAGTGTATCGAGTGCTTTCCATTTTTCGAGCGAGGCTTTAAAATCACCGCTCTCGTATAAATTCTCTGCTTCTGACCTTCGTTTTGACCATTCATCTTGAGCTGCTTGACCATCCTTTCCACCGATTCTTCTGACTGATTTCAGGCTGAGCGGCGGTTGAAAATGCTGGGCGAAAATCTGTTCCGGGTTCAGCACCTTTTCCTCTTTTTTCACGAACAAAACGGCTATCGCCAGCAAAACCAGCGCAGCGGCAGCGGTCAGAAACCAGCGCAACGGCACGACACGCGCCGGGGGTTTGGCTGGGTTTTCAAGATTTGTCAACTTTTGAAAAGTTGACAAATCTGGTGTTCCAGTTTCAATTCGAGCCAACTGCTCTCGCAGGGCATCCACCTCTGGGGCGAGCCGCAGGGCGCAGAGGATTTCGACCTCTTGCTGTACCATCGCGGCAAAATCCGGGTCGGCGGCAAGCCGCGCCTCGAAGTCCCGGAGCGGCTCGCCGGAGAGTTTGCCGAAGGCGTACAGTTCTATTTGCTCTCGTTCGTCCATGATGTTCGGTTG
>JAYSUY010001022.1:0-2885 GCA_043718855.1 Saprospiraceae bacterium
GAGAGCAACATGCTGGTGGGCAAAAAAGACTTGAATGCTCCCGTTTTTGCCCTCACCATGCGATTTGGCTGGTTTGGGCGAGGGCGGAAATTTGTACAAAATTGAAGCGAAAATCCAGCAAGAGGGCTGTTTCTTTGCTGCGCAGCACCAGCTTCACCAAACATGGTGCTGCGCATCACCTATGCCCGACCGTCGCTCGTTCATTCGCTCTGCCGCTGCCCTGCTCGGCGCAGCCGCCCTCCACCAAAACGCCGCCGCCGCCTTTCCCGGCCTCGGCGGCAGCCAACTTCCAACTTTTACCCGCCGAAGCCTTAGCGGAGGAGGGTCAAACTTCAAACCTCAAACTTCAAACTTCCTCCCGCCCTCTGGCGACGAAGATTTTTGGCGGCAAATCCGACTCGCCTACGCAGCCAGCCCCAACATCGTGAACCTGAACAACGGAGGCGTAAGCCCCGCACCCCGCGCTGCCATGGATGCGCTGGACTACTACAACCGGATGTGCTGCGAGGCCCCATCGTACTACATGTGGCGCATACTCGACCAAGACCGCGAGCCGCTGCGCGACAATCTGGCGGCCCTCGCTGGGGTGTCGCCCGACGAAATTGCCATCAACCGCAACGCGACGGAAGCCCTGAACACCATCGTTTTTGGCCTCAACCTGAAAGCCGGCGACGAGGTGGTGCTCTGCAAATACGACTACCCCAACATGATCAACGCATGGAAACAACGCGAAAAACGCGACGGCATCCGGCTGGTGTGGGTAGATTTAGACCTGCCCTCCGAGAGCGAAGACTACCTCGTAAATGCCTACACGTCAAAGTTTTCGGAAAAAACACGGCTCGTCCACATCACCCACATCATCAACTGGAACGGCCAGATATTGCCCGCCCGCCGCATCGCTGACGCAGCGCACGCACGAGGTGCCGAGGTGCTGGTGGATGGTGCGCACTCCTTCGCGCTGCTCGACTACAAGATACCCGATCTCGGCTGCGACTACTGGGGTACCAGCCTCCACAAATTTCTCTGCGCCCCCTTCGGCACCGGGCTGATGTGGATCAAAAAAGACAAGATACCCGGCATCTGGCCGCTGCTAAGCAACGACAAGCCGGAGGGCGACAACATCCGCAAATTCGAGACCCTCGGCACCCGCAGTTTCCCCATCGAAATGAGCATCGGCTACTCGCTCGACTTGCACAACCTCATCGGCTCGCAGCGCAAGCAGGAGCGGCTGCATTTTCTCAAAAACTACTGGATGGAACGGGTGCGTGATGTGCCGGGCATCAAATTTTACACTTCGCCCGACCCGCGCTGGAGTTGCGCCATCGGCAACTTTGGTTTCGAGGGCAAAAAGGCCACTGACATAGCCAACCTCTTGTTTGAGAAGCAAAAAATCCACACCGTCGCCATCGAGTGGGAAAAAATCAACGGCGTACGCGTCACGCCCAACGTGTACACCACCACCGATGAGATGGACAAACTGGTGCGGGGGATAAAATTGATGGCAGAAACGAGATGAGGGGGAGAGTTATGAGGTTTGAGTTATGAGTTATGCCCCTCATAACTCATAACCCAAACCTCATAACTCCCTCATAATCACTCTCCGAGGTTGTAATTCACCCCGAACCGCACTGACCGGCCCTGCTGGATGGGCAGGTTCAGGTCTTCCGGGGTACCTGTGGCATCAAGGCCGCTGATTTCGCGGTTGAACACGTTTTGCACCAAGCAATATGCCACCAAGTGTTTGCTGAGGTAAAGCCGCAGCATCACGTCCCAGGAGCGGAAGCGGGGGTAGCGCTCAATGTGTTGCTCCGATTCGCGCTGCCAAAATTCCCGGTAGGTGGAAGCCTTACTCAGTGTAGACTGCTGGAGGTTGGAGGCGATCATCACTTCAAATTTATCAGTACCCGTCCAAGTTCTGAACTGCGTGATCCAACGCGGGGAATTGCGGATTTCATTGGAGGCCGGAAATGGCTCGCCAAACCACTCTTTTCCTTCCGAATACTGGAAAAAAAACTCGGTGCGCCCCCTCAAACGGATTTCACTACGCTTGCCCCGGCTGATCGCTACCTGTTGCCCCCTACTCGCAAGCAAGCCCTGTATCCCCCACATGGTGAGCGCACGACCAGGCGCGTTGGCGTAGCCGTAATCCCAGAATGCATTGGATGAAGGTCCATCTTGCTGTAGCAGATAGCCTGCACGGATGAGGTGGTAGGCGTTTTGATGAAAAACCGAGCCGCTCGCGGACAATTCTCCGCGCACATAGCGTAAGCCAGCCTCGAAAGTGCCGGTTTTCTCTAGGTTAGGAAAGGGGTCTGACCATCTTTGGTAGGCATCATACTTGCCCGCCCCGTTATCATAAATAGTAAATCGGTTGGCATTTTCGTATCCATTGGCGGGGCGGAACCCTGTTCCGTAGTTGGCGTAAATGGACCAAGTGCTGTCGAAGCGGTAAAGTGCGGCAAAGCGCATCGGAGTCACTACGTTCTCTATTTCATTAACAGAAGCGAATGTCGCCACACTCGCCAACAGGCGAAGCCGCTTTCCATTCCAAGCCAACTGAGTAAATAGATTGGAGGTAAGAGATTCTGCCGATAAAATGGGTACCGAAAAAGGTTTTGCACGATCATTATACACCCCTATTTTCGCATCTGCTGGTCTCGAATAGTAATACGTTACAGCAGCCCCATTGCTCAAGTTGAGTTGAATGCCAGCATCCAGACGGAAATTATTGCGCAGGGGAAGATGTAGCCGCGACTCAAATCGAGCATCAAAAGAGTTGGCTACGGCGTAGCGCTCACCAGAGCCTGTACGGGCAAAAATCTGCTTGATCAGGTCGGCACGCTGATCATCAGGCAGGGTACTGTCTTGCCTGATTTTGTACTCGG
>JAYSUY010001023.1:0-2879 GCA_043718855.1 Saprospiraceae bacterium
AGGGTGGAGGGTAGAAGGTGGAGGGTAGAGGGTAAAGGGTGGAGGGGGTTTGCTCTTGCTTTTTGCTATTTGCCCCTTGCTCTTTAGCGGCAGGTCTGACTGCAATCATGTAACTTTGCGGGGCCTTTCTGGTCAAAGGCAAAAATAAGCGCGGTGCTGCGGTGCCGTATTTTTCCACATAAAAAACGTACAAACTATGACTGCTATGTTCTTGTTTCTTGGCAACCTCAGTGCCGGCGAACTGACGGTGATTTTCCTCATCGTACTGTTGTTGTTCGGCGGCAACAAAATCCCAGAACTGATGCGCGGCTTAGGCAAAGGTATCCGCGAATTTAACAGTGCCAAAAACTCCGTGGAAGACGAGATCCGTCAGGGTATACGCGAGACGGAAAAAAAGCCGATCGAGAAGTAAACCTTGGCTGTTGGCTGTTGGCCATTAGCGCAAAAAGCCAGTAGCCCAAAACCGAAAATTAATACAAAACAGATGAGCCACCCCGGACTTCCCGGTGGTGGCTCATCTGTTTTTACAAAAAAACACCGGAGCACGAATTGCCGCGCCCGGTGCCAAACCAAACCCTTACTGTGTGTCTATTTGTAGGAAAAAACTTTTTGAGGGAACGTTGAACGATCAAGTATGAACGATGAACCGCGTGACGAATGAATGGCCCAATGAAGAATGACACACTTCAACCAAAATACCGCTTCACCGCACCCATGAACATATCCTTCTGCCCAGCGGACACGACGAGTGTTGCGCCGTTTTGCAGCACCACGTGGCCGCCCTTGCCGCGCACATACTTTTTGAGGTGCTTGAGGTGTACCGTGTGCGAGCGGTGGATGCGGGCGAAAGGCGAATCAGGCAACATTTGCTCTACCTCGCGGAGCGTTTTGCACACCAAAATTTGCCGCCCATCCACGAAATGCAGAGCAGTGTAGTTGCCGCTGGCCTCTAAAAAGTTGATGTCCTTCACCTTTTCAAAGCACAGCCCCTCCATGGTGGGCAGCACAATTTTGCCGTTTGGTGCCGCGGGCATTGGCACGGGTTCAGTGCCGATGGAATCGGGTACCATCTGTATGGTGCGGGCACTGCGGGCCGGCTCGGCCTGATCGGGCATACTGTGGAGTGTGATGGCAGTCAGCATAGCAATGGCGGTTGAGCGTAAGTAAAAAAAGTGGTCAGAAGCGGGCTGTACAGGGTGGGTAAAAAATCTGTGACAAAAGTAGATGCGCTGTTTTCGACTACCAACCCAATTTTTCGCATAAGTGAGGTTTCTGAGGCCATTTTTTGAATGGCGAAATGATAAAAAGGTGACACTTTTGGGCGTTCAAACGCGCTCCTCATCCATGTCCAAAACACCTTCCGACAAATTGCACCGGCTTGTCCGCTCGCTTTCTGCACCCGAAAAGCGCTACTTCCGTATTTTCATTCGGGGCAAAACCGAACGTGACAGCAAGTACCTACAGTTGTTCGAGGTGCTTGCGAGCATGGAGGAATTCAACGAGGAGGAGGTGAAAAAGCAGGTTTATAAAAATCGGCCACTGCCTGAGCGCACGGTGTACCCCCAATTGAAGGCCTACCTGTACAATTTGGTCATCAAGTGCCTACAAACCTTTGACGAGCAACACTCTACCGAACACCGCCTCAACCAAATGCTGCAAGGCGTGGCTGTGCTGTTCAAGCGTGGCCACTACGACGACTGCCACGATCTGCTGCACAAAGCCGCCCGTCTGGCTCGCCAGTACGAGGCTTTTGCGCAGCAACTGGAGGTCATCCGTTGGCAAAAACAATTGGCCTACACCCGGATGGATGCAGACTACCTGCACAAGAATTTGGAGCAAATGCTCTTCGATGAACAGCGCATCTTGGAACAGATGCGCAACACGGCAGACTACCGCAAAGCGTTTTTTCAAGTGTACGCCACAACCCTCCAACGAGCATCGCAGCACCGGGGAGAGGGGCAGACGAAACACCTGCAAAGCATTGTAAATCAAGAAGTTTTCAGCAATCCAGACTTGGCTATCTCCCACAAAGCGAGGGTGATGTACTACCGAACGCTCAACATTTATCACTATGGAGCGCTACAATTCGAGGCATTTTACGAAACGGGAAAAACGCTCATCGCCCTGCTCGAATCGCAGCCACACTTCCTCCGCGAAAGCCTCTCGGACTACATCGCTGCGCTGAGCAACCTCATACTTTCCTGTGGTTTGCTGCGCAAATACGACGAGGTGCGCGAATGCCTACTGAAACTCCGCTCGCTGCGGCCCATCACTGAAGACGACCGGCGAAAAATCCACCGTCAATATTTCAACAACCTTTTTGTGCTGTGCATCTACACCGGGGAGTTTGCCGAAGCCCATCAGGAAATGGAACGCTGCCAGCGAGAAGCCGCCCTTTTTGACCCTCACGCCTACGAAACAGCCAGTTTTTTTTACCAATATGCCCTCATCTGCTTCGGCAACGAAGACTTCGACGGGGCCTTGCAGCACCTCAACCACTGGCTCAGTCAGCCCCGGTCGGTAGAGCGCGAAGACCTGCAAAGCCTCGCCCGTATCCTGCTGCTCATCCTCCACTACGAGATGGGCAATACCGTGCTGCTCGAATCGCTGCTGCGCTCTGCAATGCGGTTTTTACAAAAGAAAAACCGCTTTTCCGAGTTGGAAAAGCGGTTCATGCACCTGATTTCAGAACTGATGCGGGCTACCACAGCGAAGGAGCGCAATGTGGCTTTTCAGCAAATGCAGACGGATTTGGAAGGAGCAGCCAAGTCACCCGGTGTACCTGCCTTGCTGCAAACTTTCGATCTCAGCGTGTGGCTGGAGAGCAAAATCAGCGGCCAGACCTTCGCCACCGCCATGCGGAAGAAATTCAAGAGAGT
>JAYSUY010001024.1:0-2877 GCA_043718855.1 Saprospiraceae bacterium
CAATTTGTTGACCAAAAACCCTGCTGCTCACCAACTTAAATTTCAGTTTCCTAACTCTTAACTCGTTCACAGCGGTCAGCTTATTTCAGGCCAAGTCACGGCAAACAACTGGCCGCTAACCTGAAACTTGGGCAATTGTACAGCACCGATTATTTGCACCCAGTTGTTTAATGAGGAGAACACGGTTGGCCATAACTCATCACTCACACCTCATAACTCCTCAAAAAATCACCTCCGCCTCGAAGCCCTGGCCCACCGCAGTTTTTAAGGAAAAATGGCCCCCGATGATTTTGGCGCGACTTTCCAAGTTTCTCAATCCCAATCCTTTGCGTTCTAAAATTTCTGGATTGAAGCCTCGCCCGTTGTCGCGGTAGGTCAGTTTTTTCTGGTCGTTTTCGCGGGCTAAGCGGATATTGACTTGACTGGCTTGGGCATATTTGAGGGTGTTGTTCAGCATTTCCTGCACAATGCGGAAGAGGTTGAGTTCTGTGTCCGCGTCGCCGAGTTCGGCCCGCTCCAATTGGTATTCAAAAGTGAGGTTCAACGCCCCAGTCTTGCGCACTTGCTCACAAAGTTCTTCGATGGCCGTACTGAGACCGAAGTCTTCGAGCGTAGGCGGCAGCAACTCATGCGAGATGCGGCGGGCGGAGTCTAATGTGTTGGCAATCAGGCCGTCGATCTCGTCGCACATGGGGCCGTACCCGATGTGGCTCGGCTCGGTGCGCCGCAGCCGGTGGAAAGTGAGGTGCAGCACGCCGAGTTTGGAGCCGATGTCGTCATGCAAGTGGGCAGCGATGCGCTTGCGCTCTTCCTCTTGCGTGGCGAGGTTGCGCTGCACGAGTTCCTGCTGGTGCCGGAGTTCGGCGGCTTGCGCCTGCATGCGCTGGTTGAGGATGCGCCGCTGCGCTCGGTTGGCGTACGAGACCATCACGAGCGCAAGCGCGACCATGATCAGGATACCTACGCCGGCGAAGACGACGATCTCTGAGGGCTGAAGATTGCTTTCCATAAGGCGATGAGTATCATAATTTGAAAGATTAAATTGAGGGCGACATTGATGTCCCACAAAATCTCGAAGGCCCCGCCCATTTGGATGTAGAATTGGCTGGACATGAAGATGAACAGGCTGCCGCAGTAGTAGATCAGCACTGCGGCGTTGATCAGTTGGAGCGTTTTGCCCTGAGCGGAGTCTGACTCATCTGGCTCGGAAAAACGGAAAGCGTAGTCGAGTGCGCAGAGGATGATCAGCACCTGCACCAGCGTCTTCGCGTAGGAGTTGAACTCAAAAATGCCTTGTAGAAAAGCCGTATTGAGCACCACCAAACTTAGCACCGTGCCGAGTATCCAACCGAAATAGCGTTTGAGTACCGAGTTCTTGTCCAGAATTTGGCTGTACAACAAGGAAAAAAGCAGGCACTCGCCAAACGTGTAGAGGTGCAGCAACGGCAGGTTGTTGCCGTACACTATGCTCGCCACCCGTGCCCCGATTTCGATCAGGAGGTTGAAAATCAAGTAGATGACCACCAGATGCAAGGGCCGCGACAGCCGATGCCAGTAGCGTAGCCCCAAACTGCACGACAGCAGCAGGCACAAAACGGGCAGGGTAGCACCGGTGAAGAAAGTGTTCCAGATTTTTGTCAGCATCTCTAACGATGGCTTATTGTACGTCGGGGCAATTGTAGGGGCAAGGCTGTGTGAAATCGTAGTAGCGCAGCGTCTTCGTTTTGTCTGGGGCTTGGAAGATGAGGGTGATCATCGGTTTGCCCGCTATGCCTGCGGAGTCTTGGATCGCCAGCATAGCAAAGATTTTTGTGGTGTCGCCCACGTTGTCCAAGATGCCTTTCAGGTCGGAATAGGGTACCTGAAAACCCCTGGCAACGTACCTGACATCTTGCGGGGCGTTCATGCCGTTGAGCGCATTCACGAAAATTTGGCGCAGCGCATTCCACCGACTCATGGCGGCAGTGGCCTTTTCGGGGTCCATGAATGGCTGCACAGGTACATCGCTGCTTTTGGCGGCGACTTGCGCGGCAGGGGTGCTGCCCGGCTGGGTGCAGGCGAACAGGAACGCCGCGAAACTCAGGAAGAGGAGATTTTTCATCGTTGTAAGTTTTGAATCGTGAATGTTTTGTGACAGGGTAAATGTAGGCTCGCCCCAATCGCCCCTGCAAGCAAATGGAAAGCAGAAAAAAAAATCAGGTAATTCTACCTGACCAACCGCGTAGAAATACCTGTTTTGAAAACCGCGTATTTCTACGCTTGTCCAGCAGAAGCAGGTGTAGGCACCTTTGCAGCATATTTTTTGCAAAAAAAATCGTAAAAACTTAGCGACCCCTGCCTTGTCATGTCGCAACGAAGTGGAGACATCTACACAAACCAAGTTCCCCGGAGTCCTCTTGGCAAGGGTTTCCTGACGGAGTCTGGGTTGTGTAGATGTCTTCACTTCGTTGCGAC
This sequence comes from Saprospiraceae bacterium, assembly GCA_043718855.1. Taxonomy (GTDB): domain Bacteria; phylum Bacteroidota; class Bacteroidia; order Chitinophagales; family Saprospiraceae; genus M3007. The sequence continues at coordinate 2,455 of JAYSUY010001024.1, forward strand.
ATGACAAGGATAGCGGAGCGAGTGTCTAAGTTTCTACAAAAAAATCATTGCTCCAATGAGAAACAAACTCCATCTCCTGACGGCCTTTTGCCTCTTTTTTGTCCATACACTGGCTGCTCAGCAAACCGAAAACGGCCTCACTTACCTGCTGCTGAAAAGTGGCCGAACCCTCATCATTGCAACAGATCATCCTGTATCGCCCACCAACAAACACACCGAGGCTGCTCCAGCCTACACCCGCGTCGCGCCCGTCGAGAGCGAATTCCCGGACCCGACCGCCAAGCCCAAGGCTGAGACCAAGCGGGTTAAAAAGGAAGTGGACTTGAAAAAAAGGGGCGAGTAGGTCTACTTCTGACTTTAAAAACCTCCGAAATCTGTGCTGCTTGCATCTGTGTCATCTGTGTACCAATACGTTGCGCATTG
>JAYSUY010001025.1:0-8004 GCA_043718855.1 Saprospiraceae bacterium
GCAATCGTGCTACTTTGGCTGCACCAAAATTTTCCTCACCACTACAACCACCACCAACTTATGTTCTCCTTCAAACACATCCTGAGCGCCCTCCTGATGCTGTGCTGCATCAGCGAATCGCTGGCCACGCATATCGTGGGCGGCGGCATCACCTACGAGTGTATATCGTTGCCCAACAACCCGAACGCCCGGCGCTACCGGTTCACCATGAAAGTTTACCGGGACTGCCTCAATGGGCAGGCGCAGTTTGATTCTCCGGCGTACATCAATTTTTATCGAGGCACTTACCAGAACAGCATCACGCTGCAAAGTGCGTTTGTCGTACCAATTTCCATCCAAACGGTGGGGGTCAACCAGCCCGACTGTATCGATGACCTCCCCAATCTATGCTTGCAAGAAGCGACCTATGTCTGGGAGCGCGTCTTGACGGTGAGCACGCAGAGTTACTTCATCGCTTACCAGCGGTGCTGCCGCACCAATGCGATCACCAATATTCTGGACCCTGGCAGCACAGGAGCAACGTATTTTGTGGAAATCACACCCCAAGCCCAGCAGGTGTGCAACAGCAGCCCAGTGTTCAACAATTTTCCGCCTGTGGTGGTATGCAACAACTACCCGCTGGAGGTGGACTACTCGGTGAAGGACAAGGATGGTGACCAGTTGGTGTATTCATTTTGCGGCACTTTTAAAGGTGGTGGCAATACCGGCTTCGGCTGTGATGCGACCCAGCCACTGGAGTCTTGCCCACCACCTTTTGATCCGGTTGATTTTGCTGCGCCGACCTACACGCCCGCCCAGCCGATGGGGGGCAACCCTGTGGTGAAAATTGACCCGCAGACCGGGTACATCAGTGGCACACCCAACAAAAATGGCCAGTTTGTGGTGGGTGTGTGCGTCGAGGAGTACCGCAACGGGGTGCTGCTGTCGGTGTCGCGCCGCGACTTTCAATTCAATGTAGCCCCCTGCGCCCCGCAGGTGGCGGCGCGGGTGGCGTTTGATTCACTGGCTGGCCCGCAGCAATATGTGATCAAAAATTGCAGCGGATCGAAGTCTGTCACGTTCGTCAACAACAGTTTCCCGACAGCCAACATCGATAACTTTCAGTGGAAATTCGACCTAAAAAACAACAACACCTTCGTTGACTCTACGCACTTCAACTTGGACATTGAGTTTCCGGACTACGGCTCCTACAACGGCACTTTGGTACTCAACAAAGGGCAAGATTGCAGCGATACAGCCTACGTCCGGGTAGACGTGTACCCGCCAGGTTCGCTCGATTTAGGCCCTGATGTGTCGAAATGCCCCAGCGAAGTGGCCGTGTTGACAGCCACCTTGAGCGATATCAGCGACTTCCGCTGGCAGGACAAAAGTTCACTGCCCGTGTTCAACACCATCGTGCCAGGCACTTACTGGGTGGAAGGCAAGAACCGCTGTGGCACCAAATTGCGCGACTCCGTGCAGGTATCGAGTCTGCCAGACTGCCCTTGCCCGGAGGGCACTTTTTACCAAACTCTGGGCTTTGCCGCCAGCCGGGAAGTGGGCAGTGCGCTCTGCCCCGCCAGCGATGGCGGCATCTACTTGGCTGGCGAAAAAGACGACCGCACTTCTTTGGCAAAAATCAGCCCCGAAGGCAAAGTACTGTGGGCCAGACAGTTCGCTATCCAACCGGGCGCACTCATCTCCGTCACCCAGATCATTGAAGACTCCGAAGGCATGATCGTGGGGCTGGGTACACAGGGCGCAGCACCGGCTGCCACTACTGGAGCCGTGTTCCGCTACGACCCCACGAGCCACCAATTTTTGTGGTCGAAAGTACTCGAAGCCTTCGACCCGGAGACTTCTTCTCTCATCGAATCGGCCCCTGGCGGCAACTACCTCATCAACCAAAACCCAAAATTGGTGGGCGACCGCATCACCGAAATCCACGAAGTAAACCGCACTACGGGCAACTTCATGACGGGTAGGTCGCGGGCATTTTCCCATAAATCCGGGATGTTCGTCAACACCATGCTGCTGCACCAAGGCGCACTGTACCTACATGGCTGGGCACACACGCAGGACGAAGATTTGCCGCCCTTCAACGCCGCTCTGCGCAGCATGCTGATGCGCGTGGACGCTTCTACGCTCGCAGTCGATTGGACGATGGCCTCTCACGTGGACACGACTTCGCAAACCGCCAACTTTGAAGGTTTGGATGCCGTGATCGATAACGATACGCTGGTATCCGCCTACTTCGGCAACGAGGCTGGCAGTAGCAGCACTTCTTACATTTATCTGCAAAAAACCACGCTTGGGGGCGACATCGTGTGGGTAAAACGCTACCGCTTGCCCGATGCACTCATCGAAGAACTGGTGGCAGTGAGCGACGGCTACCTGATTTTGGCGCACAACTTCGTGGACACCCGATATTTGCTGAAAACCGACAAGAACGGCAACTTGCTGTTTGTGAAACAGTTGGATGTAAACACCGCCAGTTTTCCACTGCTGCTTGGGCTGCTGTCGAGTCACCAAAACCAGTTGCTCAACAGCGGCGACCACGTGTACATGGCTTCGTTCGACAACTATGATATCGGCGATGTACTGCTGATGAAAATGGACAAAAGCGGCAGCGTGAGCGATTCCTGCGGCTTCGTCAACCCGATCAATGTGCCTTTCGATGTGGTACTCAATCCGGTTCGGATCAATATTACGCCCACGCTCCAAGTCAGCCAAACCCTCACGTTCCCACTTAGCACGACACCTACGCCCTTCGTTTTGGCTGAAAATGTACTCTGCTCGTGCGGTGATCCGCTCGTGTGCGACTACACCGTTGATCTTGGCCCCGACCTCGTGCTGTGCCGCGACACCACCCTCCTGCTCGATGCTGGGCCGGGCTTCGCCTCGTATCTCTGGCAGGACGGCTCCACTGGGCGCACCTTCAGCGCAACCGGATTTGACATTTTCTCCGTCGCTGCTACAGATTCCTGCGGCACTGTTTTTCGAGACACCATCCTGATCGTGCCTAGTCTCGTGGGCGACATCAAACTGGCCGATGCAGAAGTCTGTACGGGCAAGTCCGTGACGCTTAGCATTCCTGGTTTTGATACTTACACATGGTCGCCAGCCAGCGGGCTGAGTTGCACCAACTGCCCCACCGTTACCATCCGGCCCACGGCCACCACACAGTATAACTTGCTGGCTACCAACGCAGATGGCTGCGAAAAACGCGACACCTTCCAAGTCACCGTGCTGCCCGTGCCGATGCGCACCTACGTCATCTCGTTTTTCCCCAACCAGTCGGTGGTGCTGGGCGGCCAAACCTACACGCAGCCCGCTACGGTGATGCTACCCGTGCCGTCCACCACTGGCGGCTGCGATTCGCTCAACACTTACATCCTACGGCTCATCCCGACCGCGCTTGACATCCAGTGCCCTGCCAACCTGAACATGACCTTGCCGGTAGGTGCCGCCACGATGCCAGTGACCTACGCGCTCCCGGCGGCTATCACGAACTGCCCCGGCGGCACGACACTCCAACTGCTGAGCGGGCTGAGCAGCGGAAGCAACTTCCCCGCGGGTGCCACCGAAGTTTGCTACACGGCCAGCAACACTTGCGGCGACCGCGATACTTGCTGCTTCACGGTCAGGCTCACGGCCACGCCAACCACGCTCGATATGCTGTGCCTGCCCGGCAAGAGCATCACGCTGCCCCCCGGTGCCACTACGACGGCGGTGAACTACCCGCTCCCGGGGATGATCACGAACTGCCCCGTCGACCCTACGCTCCAACTGCTGAGCGGCCTACCCAGCGGCAGCAACTTCCCCATCGGCATCACCCAAGTTTGCTACGAAGCCAGCGCCTGCGGCATCCGCGACACTTGCTGTTTCACGGTCAGGCTCACGGCGACCCCGGCCACGCTCGACATCCAGTGTCCTGCTAACCAGAGCCTTACGCTGCCTGTAGCGGCTACCACAATGGTGGTGAACTACGCGCTGCCCACCACCACCACCAACTGCCCTACCCCTCCCACGCTCAAACTGTTGAAGGGCTTAGCCAGCGGCAGCAACTTCCCGATCGGTACCACCCAGGTCTGCTACGAAGCCAGCACCACCTGCGGTAGCCGCGATACTTGCTGCTTCAACGTCACCATCTCGGAACCCAGCAACCCATGCGACATCAAGACCATCGGCTGTCTGCGCTTCGAGTTGCTCGATATCCGGCTGGACTCCATCGGTCAGCGCCGTTACCGCATCCGGGCCATCAACAGTTGCGCTTCGCCGCTCAACTACTTCGCTATCCAACTGCCAAACGGCGTACTGGCGGCTTACCCGAAAGAAGCGGCGACCTACACGGCACCCAACACGGGCAACAAGTACGCGGTGCGCAACCCCAACTACTCACCGTTCTACTCCGTTCGTTACAAGGCGATTATGGGCGACCTGAACAATGGCGAATCTGATGTTTTCGAGTATGCGCTACCGCAGCAGTCGGCTCCCGCTTACATCCACATCGGGGCGAGACTGAACGACGGCACCTTCCACTCTGCGCACATCAACACGTTCTACTGCCCGGTGCAGCCATACTCCTCGGGAATTGAGAATTTAGAATTTAGAATTGAGCAAAAACAATTTAGAATTGAGAATTTAGAATTGAGCGGAGGGCATTCTCAATTCTCAATTCTCAATTCTCAATTACCTCAATTACTCGTTTTCCCCAACCCGACTGACGGCACCCTGTTCGTTGATTTGGGTCAATGGCAAGGGCAGCAAGTGCAGGTGCAAGTGCTGAATGCCCAGGGGCAGTTGGTACTATCGCAGGCTGTTTTTGCTGAAAATGAGGTAGTTGCGCTGGATGAGATTGGGCAGTTGGCTGAAGGACTGTACTACCTGAGCGCACAATCCGTCAATGGAGAGCGGGCGGCGGCGAGGTTTGTAGTGGGGCGTTGATGTTGCGCTACGTTTTGACAAAGAAAAGCCCGTCTCGCAGGTCAGTACCTGTGGGACGGGCTTTTTTAATGTATTTCCTCAAAAGTCTCGCGCTACCCTTTTCCCCTGCTCCGCCAAATACTCGATCATCGGCAGCAACCGCCCAAACCGAGCGTCCTGACTATGGCCTTGCTTCCAGCGGGCATAAATCTGCTGGGCGATCACCGCATTTTTAAACAACCCGAAGGCGTGGTAAAATGCGATGTGCGACAGGTCGCGCCCCGTGCGGGCAGCGTAGCGCTTTACTACTTCGAGGCGAGTGAGGTTGCCCGGCAGCCAAGTCAGGTTGTAGGCGCGAGCAAGCGGCGCATCGTCGGCTTCGATCCAGTAGGCCAGCGTCGCGCCGAGGTCCATGAGCGGGTCGCCGACGGTGGACATTTCCCAGTCCAGCACACCCACGATGTCTGTCAAGTCGCTGGGATTCAGCAAGATGTTGTCGTGCTTGTAGTCGTTGTGGAGGAAGGACGGAGCCTGCTCTGGCGGCAGGTGAGCGGGCAGCCAGTGGGTGAGCGCGTCCATCGCGGGGATGGGGTCGGTCTCGGCGGCGCGGTAGCGTTTGATCCAGCCCTCCACTTGGCGGCTGACGTAGCCATCGGGTTTGCCGAGCGCAACGAGGCCGGTGGCATGGATGTCGAGGGCGTGTAGATCAGCGAGGTTGTCCACCAATTTTTCGCCGATGCGGCGCAGCAGGTCAGGCGGGAGGTTCATCTGGGGCGCGTTGCCGGGGCGCAGCACCACGCCTTCGATGCGCTCCATGAGGTAAAACGGCGCACCCAGCACGTCCTCGTTTTCGCAAAAAACCACCGGGCGCGGCACCTTGCCGTAGTGCGGGCGCAGGAGCGACAGCACCCGGAATTCGCGCCCCATGTCGTGGGCCGAGCGGATGGCCGCGCCCTGCGGCGGGCGGCGCAGCACGTACGCACCACCTTCGGCTCGTAGTCCGTAACTGAGGTTGGAATAGCCGCTGGGAAACTGCCCGATGTCGAGCACCGCGCCGACTTCGGGGGCGGCTTGGCGGAGGTAGGCGTTGAGTTTTGCCAAATCCACCTGCGCGTCGGGGCGGGGCGGTATGGTGGGATCGGGTTCAAGCATGGTTCGCGTATTTTTTCAACACCGACCGCGCCACACTCTGCAAATGCACCTCGTCCGCCCCGTCCCAGATGCGGGCACCGCGCTCGTGGCGGTAAATCACGGAGAGCATCAGGTCGTCGGTGAGGCCCAATGCACCGTGTGTCTGGATGGCGCGGTCAAGCACCCGGAGCATCACGTTGGCGACGTAGTATTTGATCCCTGAAATCTGCTCGCGCACAGCGGCAGCGCCTTGCTGGTCGATCAGGTGCGCGGTGTTCAGCACCAGCAGCCGGGCTGCGTCGATCTCAATGCGGCTTTCGGCAATCCAGCCCTGCACGAACTGCTTGTCGCCCAGCACCTGGCCTTCGGCAATCTCGCGGCTCACGGCGCGGCGGCACATCAGGTCGAAGGCTTTTTCGGCAATGCCCACCCAGCGCATGCAGTGGTGGATGCGGCCCGGCCCGAGCCGCTCCTGCGCCAGCCGGAATCCTGCGCCTTCCTCCCCGATGCGATGGCTCTGCGGCACCCGGCAATCGGTGAAGCGCACCTCGGCATGGCTCATCCAGCCCGCGCCCGGCTCGCCGAACACGGGGATGTTGCGCACCCGCTCGAAGCCCGGCGTGTCGGTGGGTACCACGATCATGCTCGCCCGTTGGTGGGGCGCAGCATCGGGGTTGGTTACGGCCATCACTACCGCGAAAGCGGCCCCATCCGCACTGCTGGTGAACCACTTGTGGCCGTTGAGTACGTACTCGTCGCCATCACGGACGGCTGTGGTGGCGAGGCGCGTGGGGTTGCTGCCGGCAAATTCTGGCTCGGTCATGGCGAAGCAACTGCGGATGTCGCCGTCCAGCAGGGGCTTCAAAAAACGCGCTTTCAGATCGGGCGACGCGAATTTGCCGAGCAGTTCGGCGTTACCGATATCGGGCGGCTGACAGCCGAAAACGTAGTGTCCGAAAAACGGGGTACGGGCCATTGCCTCGCTCACTTGGCCGAACTCGCAGAGCGTCAGTCCAGCACCGCCTTCGTGGGTGGGCAGATGCAGTCCCCAGAGGCCGGCGGCCTTCACGAGTTGGCGTTTTTTGTCTAATTTTTCAAAAATGCCGCCTAAGTCGTGGTGCGAGAAGCCGGTTTCGAGGGGCAGTAGTTCGCGCTCCACAAATTCGTGGATGCGAGGCAGGAGGGCGAGGAGGCGGTCAGTGGTGAAGATGGTGGTCATAGGGAAGGAAGGGGAATTTAAAACTGAAAAATTTAAAATTTAAAACCGCAAAAGGAGGGCGCTGCTCAGGGCTTTTGTTTTAAGGAGGCGGTCTTGACGCTGGCGGTGAAGATGGCGACCAGTTCTCCGTTTTCCTGTAAAAGTTTAGCCATGAACTCTGGCTCGACGTAGTTGCGCATGCGGATGATCTTGTTGCAGATTTGGGTTTCGCGCAGTTCTTTGAGGATGATCCTCGTTTTGTGGATGAAGTCAGCGTTGGATTCAGCGGCCTGTGCCTCACCGTACAGCAGTGCCGGAGCAGTACCGGATCGGACTATTTGACCGCCCAAGTGATTGGCCGCCTTCGTGTTAGGCAGTCGTTCCACCAGTTCAATCACTTGGTCAGCAAAGTTGATCAGCCGATCCTCCAAGTCGAATTTTCGTTCCATAAAGCATTGGCTTTTAGCGTGAAAGGTTGTTCTTCTCTTTAAATTTTTCGGTTTTGCCTTTCCCTTTTGCGGTTTTAAATTTTAAATTTTGCAGTTTTAAATTTCCCTTCCTTCCCTTTTGCGGTTTTAAATTTCAAATCTTGCAGTTTTAAATTTCCCTTCATCCCTTCCTTCCTTTTCAGTTCGGCAGTTCGAGCGTATCCATCCGCACTGTATAAGCAGAAAAATTGCCGTATCCGCCTTTCACGTTGTTGAACACGGCATCAGGATCATTGAGCGGAAGGTTGTTGCCTTGACGGGCCACGGAGAGGTGGTAGCGGT
>JAYSUY010001026.1:0-1016 GCA_043718855.1 Saprospiraceae bacterium
TTATACGGCATCATGGTTTGCGTCGCTTTTGTCATCGCCGAAGGCGACCTGCGGCGTCATGCGTGGAGTCCCTCGTGGCGTTGCAGTTTGCCTTCGGCAATGACAAACGTGGCGTGGACGCTACTCGAAAAAACATCCTTGTGGGTACGCGCCCAGCACCTCCAGGCTGTGGGTCAGTGGGCGGATCGCTTCCACCGCCAACTGCCAGTCGGTACACTCCTCAACTACAAAATCCACGAAAAAGAAATACTCCCAGGGACGGCCTTCGATGGGGGCCGATTGGATTTTGGTCAGGTTGGCGCCGTGTGCGGCAAGGGCGGCCAGCACTTTGTGCAAGCTGCCCACCTCGTGTGACAAGGAGAAAAACAGGGAAACCTTGTCGGCATCGGCGGCCCATTTTCCCACTTCCCGCCTCTCCAGCACGAGGAAGCGGGTGAAGTTCAGTTTGTTGGTTTCGATGCTTTCAGCGAGGAGTTCGAGGCCGTACATGCTCGCTGCGAGGTGGCTGGCGATGGCGCCCACGCCTGTGGTTTGGTGCTGCGCAATGCGCTGGGCGCTGAGGGCGGTATCCTCCATTTCCACAAGGCGGATTTGAGGGTGCTGCGCAAAAAACTCGTCGCACTGGGCGATGGCGATGGGGTGCGAGTGCACCTCCCGCAGGTCTTCGATGCGCTGGCCGGGCATTGCCATCAGGTTCTGGCGGATGCGCAGGTACACCTCCCCCACGGCCCTCAGCCTGCTGGCCGTGAGCAACCTGTAGTTGCCGATGATGCTGCCGGCGATGGTGTTTTCGATGGCCATCAGGCCGGTGTCGGCAATGCCGTTTTCCACCTGCTCTACCAGTTGTCGGAAGGTGTGGGCAGGGATGATTTCCACACGGTCAGCCCCAAAGAAATGCCGGGATGCGATGTCGTGGAACGCCCCCTCCACGCCTTGGATGCCAACCCGCAGCTTTGGCCTTGCTTCGCAAGCGGCATCTTCGCTGCCCGCACTTAATGTTACTAAATTATTCATCT
>JAYSUY010001027.1:0-7985 GCA_043718855.1 Saprospiraceae bacterium
AGTGATTGTAACCGCCCTCAGCGGTGTGAAAAAATCCCGGCAAGCGTACGCTTGCCGGGATTTTTTCACACCGCTGAGGGCGGTTACAATCACTCGCTATCGCTAGGTTGTGGTGACGCTACCGTAAATTTTGCGAACTTCTTGTTGAACTTGTCGATGCGGCCAGCCGTGTCCACAAATTTCATTTTACCAGTGAAGAACGGGTGGCTATAAGCCGAAATCTCCATCTTCACGAGTGGGTATTCATTGCCGTCTTCCCAGGTGACGTTTTCTTTCGAGTTGCAGCAAGATTTGCCGAGGAACATGTCGTCGGTAGAGATGTCTTTGAAAATGACCGTGCGGTATGTGACCGGGTGGATACCTTTTTTCATTGTACTGTTGAAAATTTGTTGTGGGCGGGCATGCCCAAAATTCGAGCGGCAAAAGTAGCACGACACGGCCCTGTTTTCAAAACATTTTCCAGAAAAAGTCGGTAAATATTTGATCTCATTTCTGAATCAACTTCTGGTGGACGGCCACTACCTGTGGGATCAAGTGCTGGGTTCCGTCATTTTGAATCAGGAAATCTGCCCATTTCACCTTCTCCGCTTCTGGCAATTGATTGCGGATACGCTCACGCACCTGCTCCTCCGCGAGGCCGTCGCGCTGCACTACGCGCTGGATGCGAAGCGGCTCTGGTGCTGTGACGACGATCAGAAAATCCAAATACTTGTGGCCGCCGCTTTCCACCATCAGCGCGGCTTCTTTGAGGGTGTAAGGCACGCCCGACTTGGCCTGTCGCTCGTGCCAATCGCGGCTTTCGGCTTCTACTGCCGGGTGTACCAAAGCATTGAGCGCGGTCAGTTTTTCGGGTTGGCCGAAGGCCATGCGGGCTACTTCGGGGCGGTTGTACTCACCTTCGGAGGTGTAGGCTTCGGGACCAAAGATGGCTGTCACACCCGCCCGCAAGACTGGATCGGTGTTTATCAATTGCTTTGCCCAAGTGTCGGCGTAAAAAACGGGGATGCCCAGTGTTTCAAAAATATGGCAAACCGTGCTTTTGCCGCTCCCGATGCCGCCAGTGATGCCCACGCGCATACATTTTGGAGTTTGGAGTTTGAAGTTTGAAGTTTGAAGTTCGTTCATAATTCCTGGCTTCAGCGTTTCAAAAATCGAGCGTCTACTGAAAAGCGGCCCGGCCCTAAGAGCCAAATCGCGGTGTACACGGCAAGGTAGAGCAGCGGTAATTCTTTGTCGGCCAATGGATTGTCCCACTGAACAAGAAATACAGCAACGGCCATTGTGACCAACAGCGGCAACAAAGCCAAGCGGGTGAAGAAGCCGAGCAGCACCAGAGCGGAGCAAATGGCTTCGGCAAAAATGACGAGATAGTAGGAGGTGCGCGCGCCAATGCCCAGCGGGTCGGAAAAACTATCGGGGCTTTCGGAGAACAGCGCGATTTTCATCATCCCGTGATTGAGTACCATCAGTCCGCAAAAGACGAGGCGCATGAGCAGGGCTGCCCAATCGAGCGAATAGGGTGCGGAGGAGAGAAGTTTTTTGTACATGGCTGTATAGTTAGGTAGTAGGCTCTTGGTGCTGACTATGCGAAAGTAGCACAAAAAAACCGCCTGGTGCAACACAGCGCACCAGACGGTTTTTCTAATCAAAAAATGACGCTTAGGCAGCGTCGTCTTCTACTGCTTTTTCTTTTTTAGCCCCTGCCCTGCGCTTGGGTTTTTCTTCTGTGGCATCTGCGCCATCGGCAGGAGCATCTGTTGCTTCTGCAACGGTCTCTTCCACAGCAGCCTCCGCGGTTGGTTCTGCCAGAACGGTCATTTCGACCTCAGCAGCAGGTGCGGCGGCATCTGCTTCCGCAACAGGCTCTGCTGACGTGGCTGTTGCAACTTCTGGCTCAGCAGCAGGTGCAGCATCTGCTGCTGCCACCTCTGGCTCGGCTGGAGTATCAGCGACGGGTGCTTCTTCTGCTTTTTTTGTGAGTGCTTCGGCCACATCCTCCACCTTTTCTACCACGCCAGCCAACACCTCTTCGGCTTTTTCGGCTGCGACGCTGGCCACAGCCTTCATGGTGTCAATCGCATCCATGAACACATCGCCGAGCATCGTACCTGCTGCTTCAAAAATGCTGTCTTCTTTTTCTGCCGGACGACCAGATTCGCGGGATCGGATACTGGCCGCAATTTCAGACTTGGCTTTTTCTTTAGCGTCTATAAATCTCTGACGCTCAGCATCTTTATCTGCCCGTTTGGCTTCTTTTTCCTTGGCATTGCCGGCCTGACGCTGCACGTCATTCAGGGTCTGCTGCATTTCGGCCACTTTTTCGCGCTTCGAGTTGACGCGCTCTTCCACCATCTTGATCTTCGCCATGCGGATCTGGGCTTCCAACTGGCCCTCGGTGTTGTTTACTTTTTTGCGTTGGAAGGCGAGTTCTTCCTCGTCGCGGCGTACGCTGTCTTGCATCCGCTTCAGGGCATCTTGCAAGCCCGCCAAACGGCGGTCGTGGCGGTCGGCGATGCTGCCTTCGTTGGCCGATGGGCCAAATTTGCGCTCTTTAGCGGCTTTAAATGCGCCATCCAAGCGGTCCCAGATTTTATTGCGGTGCTCGTTGCTCATGCGGGCATCGCGGTAGCGGCTCTGCATGGCCTTGAGTTCGTCGAATACGCTGTTGAGTTTGGAGCCGCCTGCTTCGATGCGGGCTTCGATATCGTCGAGCGACTTGGTGAACTCTTCGTAGATGCCCACCGAAGCCGACTGAAATTCGCTCTGCACTTTGGTGCGGAGTTTTTTCAGGTCTTCAAACAGGGCATTGATGCCGTCGCGGAGGTTGTCAGCATGATCGCGGAAGATGTTTCGGTCGCGGCTTTGGCCTTGTACTTTGTCCCAAAAACCTTTGAGGCTGTCCCACATCGCAGCGTCGTAGGAGCCGAGGGCGCGAACTTTTTCTTGAAATTCGGCCAATTCTTGCTGATAAGCACCATGCAATTTGGACGACAGCACAGCAAAGTGCCACTCGGTTTGTGCGCGGGTGACAACATCGCCACGCTCCACTTTCAGGCCATCGGGCAGAAGGCCCTCTGTGACGCTGAGTTCGCGCTCCAGTGTGGAATGACCCTCAGGGAACTCGACGGGTTTGCCATCGCGCCACTCATTCATCATTTTACTGACAAATTCATCGGTTGCCACAGCCTCCGAAAAGGTGTAGAGCATTACTTTGTTGGACTCTGCCTGCAATTCGAGCGCGATCAGTACCTTTTCTTCCTGTTCGTTGGTGCCCCAGACTACAACTTTGTTCTTCATTGTTAACGGTTGACGTTTGATGGTGGACGTTTGACAGAAACTTAACCTTCAGTTTATAGTGTCCTATTGGGTGAGAGCGAACTGTTGAGCAGCGCGTCCACCATCCGCTGCAACTGATTCGCCTTATCCCAAAAGACGGCGCAAAACTATGCTGTTGCCGCATTTTTTTCACCAAAGCGTGAAAGATTCCAGCAAATCATCGGATCGCTGTGGACTTTCTGCTCGCACACCATCAATGGCCGTTACCTGCTGGGGAAATACGCATCGGGAATGGTACATAATTTTTTCGGAAACCACTCACCCATACAACTCCGCCACCGTACCCACCCTGCGGCGATACTCTTCTGCCGGGATGCTCACATTTTTCTTGAAAAAGCGGCTGAAATAATGCTGGTCATCGAAGCCCAGTTCGTGCGCGATTTCCTTCACAGACTTTTCGGTGAGGTACAGCAGCCGTTTGGCCTCGATCACCAATTTCTCGGTAATGAGTTCTCCGGGGGTTTTGCCGAAGTGTTTTTTAGTCAGTTTGCCTAATGCTTTCAGCGTCAAGTGGAGCATCTCGGCGTAGTCAGAAGGGGCGTGCTTGTCTACATAGTGCTGCTCGATGTGCGACTTAAATTGTTGCAGAACAGGCGGTTCAGTTGTTGCCATCGCTTTGATCTCCGCCTGTGCCAAGTAGATTCGGCTGGCATGAACGAGGTAAATTTTGAGGTAACTCTGCAAGATATCCTCTCGGGCAAAATTGTGCGGCGAGGCAAATGCCTCGAGCATTTTTCTCGTCAGGTCATCAAACACGCTCATCTCCTCTTGAGCGACAGCCAAACAGGGCGGCGCGTAGAGGTTGTCGAACAGCACACCGTTGCAGGCCACTTCGTGGCGGTGGTTTTCGAGACAAAAAAACTCATTGGAAAAGTGGTACATCGTGCCTTCCAATTGGGTTTCGCAACGCAGAGTGAAGGGCTGGAACGGGGCAAAAAACAGCATCGCACCGCCGTTGAGAAAGTAACAGGAATGGTCGCTGAGCAGACCGCCCTGCCCCTCGCGTACCCACACGATGGTGTAGGTGGGCAGTCGGTGGGGCCGGTTGAGGCAGTCGATTCCGATGGGCTTCACGCAGAAAGCCACTTCATCGTTCCAGTGGTTGCGCAGGGTAGTTGGGATAGGGTTGGCGTTGCTCATTGTCGTGGGAGTCTCTCGGAGGAAGGTCACCGAAAACACTCCGCATAACCACCGACCGCCCCATGTGTTGTCAAATCGACCCAAAACACCGCCCAGAAGTCTGGCTGAGACAAAAAAACGGGGCCTCAGATGAGGCCCCGTTGCTGTGTAGGTATCACCTACAAACTTAATCCAAATTCTTTTCCGGGTGGCTATTTCAACTCAGCATTGCCAAATTGCACACCCGCCGAAGCGCACCACAAGATGGCGAACTTGAAATCGCTGCCCAGTGCGGGGGTGATTTTGTAAAAATGCTCGCCCGCAGTAGTCACCAATTCCACCCGAACGAAGGTGCCAACCGCGCCAAGCGACAGGCTCTGGTTTTTGGAGAGGTAGAGCGTCACCGCCCCGGTCGAGAGCGAAGCGTTGAAGTTGGGCGCGAGGCGGAGCCACTGGTTGGAAGCCTCGTCGGTACCCAGTTGGGCGGTACCTTCGGCGTTGTAGCCATTTTGTTTCTGGAAGATGCCCGATCGCGCCGCCGTGAAGGTGCCGGTAGGCTTGGCGGTATCGGCAGACGGATTTTCGACTGCCGTATTGTCTTTCTGACAGGCTGCAAACGCGAGCAGCAGCAGGAATGGAAGCACTGATTTTAAGAATAACATGGCTGTAAGTTTTTGAAAGTGAATGTAGTGCGTAGGCATTTGCATCATCGCTCGTACACCACGCCCACTGAAAAATACGGCGCGATGTAGATGTTGCGGAACGGTGCAACCCAGTTGCCGCCGCTGAGCAAAGTGGCCGATACGCCCCAGTTTTTGCTGAATTTGTAAAACGCCTCGGCACTGACGAGGGTGTAGGTAGTGGCATCGCCGCGCACGAAGCCGAGGTCTCGGTGCTGGCTCTCACCGTTGCTGAATTGGGCGCGGAGTTTGGCATTGAGCCACAGCGGTTTCCAGGGATTGTAGCCTGCTTCGAGGCCAAATTGGTAGAGGTCTCGGAAGGCTTTGCCCTCGTATTTTGTGCGGAAGTCGTAAGCCGAAAAGACCGAGGCGTACCATTTCCCGAAAGACTTGGAAGCCGCCAGCGTGGCCCACACGTTGAACTCGCCATCGCCAGTGGGCAGGTTGATGCGGTCGGTAGGAAAGTTTTTATTGGCAGCAAAAGCGTTGGCGCGGCCAGTGGGCAGTTCGGGCGCGATGCTGAGCGAGACCGGCAGGGCATTGTCGCCAGTCAGGCGATATTTGACCTCCAAGCGCAGGTCGCCGATGCCCGCTGCGGTCTCGGTAGTTTCAAAACTGTTGAGCCGCAGCAGCGGGGCTTGCACGATGAATGTGAGGCGTTTGCGAAATCCATACTCGCCGTACAAGTTGAGCGATGCTTGGCGGAATGCGCTGGTAGTCAATTCGTTTCCATCGGGCGTGTAGTACTTCGTAGCATTCAGGTAAGTGCCGTCAATTTTGAGGAACAGCCCCTTCGGGGTGCGGGTCCAGCCGCTTTGCGCCACCGCAAAAATGGGCAGCAGCCCCAGGAGGCTGAGCAGAAATGTCTTTCTCATCTTCTTCTGATTTGTGTAGCGGTGGCACGGCTCCATGCCATGCCACCGCTGGTGCCATTTCTGATAAGCCCGGTGGCCGACGTTCGTCGGCGCACCGGAACAAATCAGAAGTGATTGAATTACTGCAATTTGGCGTAGCCAAACGGCACATTGGCCGAGGCACACCAGAGAATTACGTGGGTAAATTTCGCCTCAGGTGCCGAGTCAAGGCGGAAGTACTTTTCGCCTGCCTTGTTCACTGGGCCGATGAGGCGCAGGTCGGGGTTGCCGGTGCCGGGGCTTGCCGTGAACGTCTGGGAGGTGCTGAGGTACACCGTGACCGTGCCTGTGGCAAAACTGGTGGAGAAGTCCGTGCCCAGTTTGAGGAACGAGGTGCCGTCAGCATCCTTGCCGAGTTGGGCCGCACCTTTCGAGCCGGTGGCATTCTGCTCTACGAAAGTGCCGCTCTTGGCGGAGGTGAAAGCACCCTTGGGCAGGGTCGGGTCCACGATGACTTCGACTTCTTTTTCGCAAGCGGTGACGGCAAACATACCGGCCATCAGGAGGAGGAAGAGACTTGATTTGAATTTCATAATCAGACTGATTTGTGTGAATGGTGTGAAAAAATGTGATGTCACAAAGGTCTGACGGCTCAAAAAATGGGGAAATGGACAGACCACGCCGGGTACTGGATTATTTTCCCCAGCATCTTTTTCAGAAAAAATTTCTCGCCTCAGGGTAAGGTTTTCGCCGCCGCCCGATAGATGTTCAAAGCCGCACAACAACAGCGGCTGGACATCAAATCGGAGCAAGCCGAAAATCCGTAGAACAGAGTAGGCGACACAGCATCTCACATCCACACACTTTCAAGACATGAAAATTCGCACCATCTCCGCAGCCCTGACCGCCCTAGCACTTTGCGCCGCTATGTTTTCTTGCACCAAAACTGAAGACGTAGCCATCGATCAGCCCATCGAAAAAACCGCTCCTACCATCCCTACTGCCAGTCGTATCCGCATCCATTTCGGTACCTCCACCCAGATGGGCTGTATGTACTCGTTCAGCAACTGCATCTTGATCGATTGGGGCGCGTCGGCCCAGAACTACGACGCTCGCTACGCCCTCCAGTTCGAGCAAGGCGACAAGGCCAGCCAGTACTTCGGCCAGTATTTCCCGCTCACTGCCGACTACACAGTAGATGCCAATGCAGCCAAAACGCTCGGCATTGAGGAGCAGGTGATTCCTGCTGGCTTCTATCGCTTCCGCGACGTGGCCAGCGGACAGGCTACGGGCAAACGGCTCGTCCAGTTTGGCACCTCCACTGGCCGCCCGGTGAAGGCCCTCGTGAACCCCAACAACCCGCAGGACAACATCGGCCAACTCCACAACCTGGCTGTACAAGTGGTGCTGCACGACAACCGCGACGCGATCAAAGCCCTCGGCAGCGACCGCAAGGCTGTGCAAAAACTACTGACAGAGAAGACCTTGCAGTTTTTGGCGGAAGCCGAACTGCCCCTCACCGCAGCCGAGCAGCAGTACGTCAACGCCATCGACCTGAACCGCGACTTCGGCAACTACGCCGCCCGTTTGGACGAAACTCGCCTGAGCGCCAACGACAAAAAAGTGCTGCTCTCCATCTTTGACCAAGCCGCCAGCATCCCCGTCAGTTCGCCCGAAGACTTGAGCAAATTCGTGGCCCTGATGACGGAGCGCGAAAATCAATTGGCCCGCGACACGAAGTTGGACAACTCTACCACGGTGCTCTCGATGGTGTCGGTACTCAAATACAGCCGTTACTTCTGGTACTGGAAATCTTTTACCTCATCCAACCCTGCGGGCAGCACCGAGCCAGCCAGCATCCCCGACTGGGTGTGGGCCGACATCATCGGGCTGGAACTGGGCGGGCCGCTCACTTCAGCAGTCGCTTCGGCGGTAGTTTACTTGGATACGCACTGAACCTCTACTTGCGACATTCGTCATTGCGTCATTCCTGAAC
>JAYSUY010001028.1:0-2864 GCA_043718855.1 Saprospiraceae bacterium
CGTAAAAAGTAGGGCCAACTGCGTAGGGGTAAGCCGAATTCCATTTTTCATCCACCGTACAGAAATACGCATAGATGCCCTGCGGGTATTCCGGCGTGACACAAAAACGGCCGTTGTGGTCGTCCAAAATATCTGGAGAACTGCCTGCGACAAACCCGTAGTCCTCCCGAAAATAACCGAGCGGGTAGGTCGCACTCACCACCGGCCCATCGGCCACGTCCGTACCGTCGGCATGGACTGTCCGCGCAGTGATGTTGCGCAGTTTATAGCCCGATTTGATGCGCACGATGCCGCCCGTACCGTCGGTGTTTTTAAAGCCGTAGGCCCCGTAAATCGGGAAGCCGTCGTAGGCAAAACCGATGAGCGGCGAGTGCTTGGCGCTGTCAATCGTGTACAGCCCGTCAGCCGGGTACAGGTCGCAGACATTGGAGATAACCGTCAAATCCAAGTTGAACGCCGAAGGGTTTTGGTGGTGGTGGTAGTTGCCCATAGCCGGGTGGGCCTTGGCGCAGTCAAAGCCAATCCGCTCGGCAGGAATCGCGTCGCGGTTCCAAGCCTGTGCAGTGCCCATGCCGCCTGGGCAGGGCGGGTTGCCGGGGCCGCCGCAAAGTGCGTTGGTGGTCGGGTTCCAAGCCACACCGTCGCGGTAATCGAACAGTGCCACGCCGTTGATGAACACCCCGATGTTGCCGCCAGTGGTGGCAGTAGGGGTGCCTGAGTTTTTTACAGGTTTGAGCGAAATTTTGAAAAAACCGGTCTGTGCCGTCGCCAGCGAGGGGTTGCCGTCCTGAAACGGGCCTGTAATGTAGGCAGGGATGCCCGTCGCCTTCACGTACGACCAGTCGGCGGAGTATTGCACGGACTGCACGTTGGCCAGCACGTTGTCCTGAATCGGGGTTGAATTTCCCTTCACATAGTGTCGGCCTTTCAGGTCGGTGGTGTTCAGGATAAATGAGGTGATGGCAGGATTGGTTTGTGCTTGCAACTGGGCAAGGCACGAGAGCAAGGCGAGGCAGAGGATTCCTTTTTTCATAATGAAAATTAACTGAGTAAGTTTGTGATATGAGGTTGGACGATGTTTGGAAGTGAATCCTTCGCCGTCGCCCAAACTAATTTCGTGGAAAACCAAACACCGGGTTGAACAGAAACTCCCGGTCGGTCAGCGTGAGCAGGAAAGCCAGCAAATCCACTTTTTCAGTCGCAGAAAGTTCGATTTTCCGCTCCAAAGCCGTCGTGGTGGTGTAGTGATGGATGACCTCGCGGAGTTTTTTGAACCGCCCATCGTGCATGTACGGGTACGAGAATTCGATGTTGCGCAGCGTCGGCACCTTGAAGCGGAGCGAGTCTGCTGGGTTTTGCGTGACGCGCATCCGCCCCAAGTCGCGCAGCGCGGTGTCGAGCGACAAGCCATTTTTTTCAAAACCGAGGTTCGTAAAAAGCGGCTCGGCATGGCACGAGGCGCAGTTTTTTTGGAAAATCCGGTAGCCGTTTGCCTCCTGCTGGGTAAAAGTATCCTTGCCCGAAACCATGCGGTCGTACTTCGAGTTGGCGCTGATGAGCGTCAGTTCAAACTGCGACAGGGCTTTCAGCAGCCGCTCGCCCGTCACGAGGCTATCGCCAAATGCCGCCAGAAACAAGGCTGGATAGGGCGGCTTCGAGCGCAGTTTTTTCACCACGTTTTCAATTGAGTTGTCCATCTCCGCTGGGTGCGCTATCGGAGCAAGCGCCTGCACGTCAAGGTGATGCACCGCGCCATCCCACATAAAATGCCGCGACCAAGCCAAGTTCATCAAAGCCAGTGAGTTGCGGGTACCAACGCGGTCTTCGATGCCGTGGCTCAGCGCATGATCCACGTGCGTGAAGGCGGTGAACGACAGGTGGCAACTGGCGCAGGACACCGTGCTGTCGCGCGACAGCGCAGGGTCGTAGAACAACCGCCTACCCAACTCGATGCCCTGCCGGGTAAGCGGGTTTTTGGAAAAATCGTAGGCTGGCTGGGGCCAGTGCGCTGGGTATTGGAGCGTGACGGGGTCGCCGGGGCGCATTTTTACAACAGAAACGAGCAAGCAAAATGCAGCCAGCAACACCACCCAAACATGAACCGGACTACTTCGCATGAATGCTGAATGACTTGGATAAAACCCCTGACAGCCGCGCCGCCTCCGCACTGGGCGACATGACGGCGTGTTGCTTGGCCCAGTCCATTGTTTCAAAAAACGGTGCCAAGTCGAAGTCAAGTTGAAATTTAAGGTCGGAAGCGTTCAGAACGCTTCCGACCTTGACTCCCACCGTTCGAACCGACTGAAACGGTTTCAAAAAGCCCCCAAGATGAACCTGAAATTCGCCGTCGCGCGTCGGGCTGCGTTCAAAAAAACCTTCGATTTTGGCGTTGATGTAGCCACTCTGCCAAGTCCAGTACATTCCCTTTGTTGGGTCGAGGTCACCGCCCAGTGCGCCGCTGGCGTTGGTCAGGCTGTCAACGCCAAGGTCAAATTTCACCTCGTCAAAACCCGTTCCGGCGGGGACCTTGAAGTGCAAGTCGAGGGTGCTGGTGTCCTCCAAATCCAGCAGGTGGTGGCTGTCTTTTTCTGCCCAAACTGCCGCGCCTTTTTTCAGAAAAACGAAGTTGCATAGGTAAAACCGCAGCGTGTGCAGGGCGAGCGAGTCGCCAGCGACGGTGTGCAGCGGCTGATCCAGCACGATGTTTTTTTGCTGAAAAACAGGCTGAAAATGCAGCGTGACGACATTGGCAGCATTTTGTGCAGCCAAAAACAGCGGCAGCAGCAGCAGGCCAGCGGCGAAAAAAACAGGCTGGAAAAAGTAGCGCGACATGGTTTTCAATTTCACTTCCGATAAAAAATCCG
>JAYSUY010001029.1:0-7971 GCA_043718855.1 Saprospiraceae bacterium
AGCACCGTCGTGCTGGAAGGCTGCCACGCGGGTGGCAATTTCTCCACCGGCTTTGTCAACCAGTTCCCCAGCGGCGACGGCGCGCCCTGGTTAGATGAAGAGTGCCGCACGGTGACGGGAGCCTACGACCCCAACGACAAATCCGCCGTGCCGGAGGGCTACGCGGAGCAGCACTTCGTGGCGGCCAACACCGACTTGGAATACCTGATCCGCTTCCAGAACACGGGCACCGACACGGCGAGCCGGGTAGTCATCAGCGACCAGATTTCGCCCCACTTAGACGCGGCCTCAGTGCGGCCCGGCGCGGCCAGCCACCCCTACACTTGGGTGCTCACAGGCACGGGCGAACTGACGTTCACCTTCGATCCCATCGCGCTGCCCGATAGCAACACGAACCTCACGGCATCGCAGGGTTTTGTGCAATTCCGCATCGCGCAGCGGTCCAACTTGCCCCAAAACACGCGCTTCGAGAACCGTGCTGCCATCTACTTCGACTTCAACGCGCCAGTGGTGACCAACACAGTATACCACACCATCCAACCGCTGTTCAAGCCTACGAGCAGCGTGGAGTCGCCAGTTTTCGCCGCAGGCGAGCGACTGAAAATCTGGCCGAATCCGGCCAGTGAAGTAGCGTATATCTCGTTCAAAGACAAGGTGTTGTCGCCGCGAAAACTCTCGCTGTACGACCTGAGCGGGCGTTTGGTAGCGGTCGCTTTTTCTTCCGAAAACACAGTGGCTGTGCAGCGCGGCAAGTTGCCAGCGGGGATGTATTTGGTGAAAATTGAGGCTGCCGGAGAACGGACGCAGGTGGGCGCGGTGGTGTTTCGGTAGGTTTTGAGCGGCGGCAATGGGACGCGGATGACACGGATCGGACGGACAAAAAACGGATTTTCAAAAATCTGTTTATACCCGTTGAATCTGCGTCATCCGCGTTCCATTTCTTGCCCTGAAAATCCGCACTTTTGCCGCATTCTGTATCAAAAATGTGGTGTGTCATGCTGCGGCTCTGCTTCCTAACCTTGCTTTGGGCATTCGTCCAAGCCCCAAATCTTTCCGCCCAAATCGTCAACATCGAGGAGATGCGCATCCAGGGCACAAACGACTCGTTGCGCTGGTACGGCTCGATGAAAGCCGCGTTCCACCTCGCTAAAGTGCAGCAACAGACGATGCTGCTGCGTGGCGAATCGCGGGTGCAGTACAAACACGCCCGGCAGGTGTGGCTACTGCTGCTCAACGCTGATTTTCTGAAAGCGGGCGGGCGCGATTTCTCCAACGCCGCTTTCGCACACCTCCGCTACAACTACAAACTGCGTCCCGCGCTGTCGCTCGAAGCCTATGCCCAGCAGCAAACCAACCGACTCCTGCTGATCAAGGGCCGGACGCTCTTCGGTACAGGGCTGCGGCGGCGTTTTTTCATCAGCAAGGTGCAAAACAGCCGACTCTACCTCGGCACAGCGGCACTCTACGAAAAGAATTTTTTTATCGAAAACTACGGCCAGCCGACCTGGTACCGATGGAGCAATTACATGACCATCACCTTGCGCCAGAAAAAAACCGGGGCCGTGCTACAAGCCACCGCCTACTGGCAGCCGCTGTTCCGCGACTTCAGCAACTACCGTTTTTCCACCGAATGGTCGCTGGAACTGCCGATCACGAAGCACCTGCGCTTCAGCACCGACTTCGCCTACAGCCTTGACCGGGGGCTACCCAATGCCGCGCCGCTGGATGTGTACACTTGGCAAAACGGTTTGGTGTTGCGGTTGTAGCACCCGCTTTTTTCAGGCCAAAATCCGTTTCTTTGCGCCTCGTTTTTCAAGAACCTTTGGCGGTTAGCGATTGGCTTTTAGCCAACGGCCAACAGCCAGCAGCCAACAGCAAAGAAATGTATCGTACCCACACCTGCGGCGAACTGCGCCTTTCGGACATCAACAAAACCGTCACCCTCTCCGGCTGGGTCGCCATCGTGCGCAAGTTCGGCGGCCTCACATTTTTGGATTTGCGCGACCGCTACGGCATCACGCAACTGGTGTTTGACATGGACGATAGTGCCGAACTCGGCGAACGCGCCAACAACTTGGGCCGCGAGTTTGTGATCCAAGCCACGGGCAACGTGCGCGAACGCGCTTCCAAAAACCCCGACCGGGCTACGGGCGATGTCGAAATCCAAGTCACCGAATTTAAGGTGCTCAATGCCGCCAAGACTCCGCCCTTCACGATTCAGGACGACACGGACGGCGGCGACGACCTCCGAATGAAATACCGCTACCTCGACCTGCGGCGCAATGCAGTGCAGAAAAACCTGCTGTTTCGCTCCAATTTGGCCATCGAAACGCGCAAATACATGACTGGAGAAGGTTTTGTGGAGGTGGAAACGCCCAACCTCATCAAGTCCACCCCCGAAGGTGCTCGCGACTTCGTGGTGCCGAGCCGCATGAACAAGGGCCAGTTTTACGCGCTGCCGCAAAGCCCGCAGACCTTCAAGCAAATCCTGATGGTGGCCGGTTTTGATAAATATTTCCAGATCGTGAAGTGCTTCCGCGACGAAGACCTGCGGGCTGATCGCCAGCCGGAGTTCACGCAGATCGATTGCGAGATGTCGTTCGTGCATCAGGAGGACATCCTCAACACCTTCGAGGGGCTCACCAAGCACCTGTTTCAGGAAGCCCTCGGTGTTGCGCTGTCCGATTTTCCCCGTATGACCTACGACGAGGCCATGCGCCGCTTCGGCTGCGACAAGCCAGACTTGCGCTTCGAAATGGAATTGTGTGACCTCAAATCGCCCGCTGACGCGGAATTTGGCAGCGGCGTTGATCTCGTTCCCGCTGGTTTTCCGGTGTTCGACAGTGCCGAATCGGTCATTGCGATCTGTGCCACGGGCTGCGCGGACTACTCGCGCAAGCAAATTGACGAACTGACAGAGTGGGTAAAACGTCCACAAATCGGCGCGAAAGGGCTGATTTATGTCAGAATTGAAGCCGACGGCACACCGAAATCCAGCGTGGACAAATTTTACACGCCCGATGTGCTGCGGGTTTGGGCTGAAAAATGCGGCGCACAACCCGGCGACTTGCTCTTCGTCCTCTGCGGCGAAGACGAGCGCACCCGCAAGCAACTCTCTGAACTCCGCCTCGAAATGGGCAACCGCCTCGGCCTTCGGCGTCCCGACGACTTCAAGCCGCTGTGGGTCATGGATTTTCCGCTGCTGGAATGGGACGAGGATGAGGCCCGCTTTTTCGCCATGCACCACCCCTTCACTTCGCCTAAGCCCGACGACATTCCGAAGTTGGAGAGCGACGACCGCGCCGTGCTGAAAGGCATCCGGGCCGATGCTTACGACTTGGTGATCAACGGCGTAGAGATCGGCGGCGGCAGCATCCGCATCCACGACCGCGACCTGCAGAGCCGCAATTTCCGCCTGCTGGGTTTCACGCCGGAGGAGGCAGAGGCGCAGTTCGGCTTCCTGCTCGGCGCCTTCGAGTACGGCGCACCGCCGCACGGCGGCATCGCTTTCGGCTTCGACCGCTTGAATGCGGTGATGAACGGCGCGAGCTCGATCCGCGACTTCATCGCTTTCCCGAAAAACAACCAGGGCCGGGACATGATGATCGACGCGCCGGACGGGATCAAGTTGAAGCAGTTGGAGGAGTTGGGGATTAGGGTGGTGGAAAATGTGGTCAATGTGTGAAAATGTGGTCAATGTGGTCAATGTGGCTGGATACCGTTGGCCCGCCTTGATTTGATTAGTTTTGCCTTCGACTATGCTACAATCTATTGAAATCGAGAATTTCAGGTGCTTCCACCGCTCGCGCTTGGAGAACTTTGGTCAGGTGAACCTGATCGGGGGTATGAACAATGCGGGGAAGACTGCGCTGTTGGAGGCGATTTTGTTGGTGAACGAGCCGACTTGGGAAAGTGTGGCGTTTTTGCAGCAGCTGCGTTCGGAAAACAGTGCTGTTTTTGAAGAGCGGCCCGAACTGGCGTGGGGCGGTTTTTTCCTCAACCAAGACAAAAGCGCAGTGATCAAACTGCGTGGTGGATATGACAAGGAGCAGCAAGTTTTAGTAGAAATAACCTGCGAAGAGAAGCCAAAATTTGCCACAAACGGCAACGGTCAAAAGCAGGACAACGGCGAGTTGGTGAGGGTGATGGACAGTGCGACGATGGCGGAGGTGGGGATTTCCGCACTAACTATTTCCTTAGCATCCTCAGATTGGAGGTACAAAACTAAAATAGCCTATGAATGGGCCGATGCTTTCCATCAATACAAGCCAGTGCCTCTCATTTCCTCAGACAAACCTAAATCTCCACACCCCGCCGCCCCCGAGCAAAAGACTTATCTCGTCCCAACAGGCTTTAAAAAACCTGCCCCTGCTCTTGCCCGTGAATTTGAGAAAGCCAAACTCCGCGACGACACCGCTCCTATCCTCGAAGCCTTGCGCATTGTGGATGATTCCATTGCGAAGATAGAGAGCATCAATCTTGGCGAGCCGCGCATCTACGTCTTCCGAAAAGATGAAAAACCCCAATCGCTCAACTTTTTCGGCGACGCACTCAACAAGATCGCCGACCTCATGCTCCGCATCTCGAACAACCCCAACTGCATCCTGCTGATTGACGAAATCGAGAACGGCATCCACCACAGCAATCAAGAGGCTTTCTGGAAAAGACTCATCCAGATTTCGTTGGAGAAGAACGTCCAGATTTTCGCCACCTCTCACAGCGATGAAATGATCGAGGCTTTCCAATCTGCTGCTGTCGCTGATCAACAGGAGGACAAAGTGCGTTACATTGAGATGTTCAGGAGCGCTCGCACGGGCGAGATCGTAGGCCAGCCGATTGACATGGAAACCCTAGATTACGACATTCAGAACAGCAATACCTATCGCGGAGAATGAACACGCCCAACCCTGCCAAAAGCATCCTGATCGTTGAAAGTCACAACGATGCGGCTTTCATCCGTCTGCTGCTCAGCGAATTGGACATCCATGCCGATCTGAGTGTGGTGATAGAGGATTTGCACAAGTTTTTGGACGAGTCGGGCAAGGAGCAGCGCGGCAAAGAAGCGATTGGCAAAAAACTCAAATCCATCAGGAGGAGTTTGGAGAAGAAGTACCCCAATGCCCAAAAATTAGGGGTCATACTTGACTTTGATAGCGCGCCCCGCTGGGATTTTGAAAAGAACTTGGCTTTGGTGAATGCGGCTTTTGCTGGTGCCTTCGACACCGACGAACACCTTTTTTCAAAGGAAGCGGAACTGGTGGAGGTGGGGGCGGAAGAGCATAGCCAACAACTCCAAGCCGCCTGTTTTTTCACCAAAGACTCCTCCGGCACGGGCAATTTAGACACCCTCTGCTCGAAATCCGAACCAACCCAACCGCCGAAGTACCCTACGCCGATTGCCTCGCGCTCTGGCGCGACTGCGTGAACCAGTCGGAAAGCAAGTTGCAAGTGTCGCCCGGCACCTACGGCAAAATCTGGCTCGGCAATTTCCTCCGCGCCCAAGCAGCAGAACTGGGCGCAGCCGGCAAAAACATTTTGAACGACTTTGAGGACAAGCAAAACGAGGTGATGGAACAGGTGGGCGCGGCGGTTTTTGACCTCCACCATCCGAGCCTGACCGAGTTACGGGCATTTCTGGAAATGTTCAAGTGAGGCAATTGCCCTCCCCATTTTTGTCCAAAACCGTCCCTCCCCACATTTCCCCTGCCGCCCTTCCCGCCCAACTTCGCTTCTTTGCGCACTCAAACGCTTGCGCATGAAACTCACCACCGTCCTTGCCGTCATCGTACCTACCCTCATCGGGGCCATGGCTTTTTTTCCCTTCCACAACCAGCCGGATGCCTTCCACACCGAGGCCGAAATGGCTTATTTTCGGGGTCACCAAATCACCAAATCACCAGCCCCTTCACCGACCCCGACCACGACCTAAAAATCGACTCCAACATCCTTTTCCCCACTGCCAAAGTCTGCGGCGGCTGTCACGGTTACGATCCCCTACGGAAGGCTTTCGTCACCTCCGATGGTACCGACGTGAACATCTACGATGACTGGCGCTCCACGATGATGGCCAACTCCGCTCGCGACCCGTTTTGGCGGGCAAAAGTGACCCATGAGACGCTCGTCAACCCCGCCCACAGCACCGAGTTGCAGGACAAATGCACCTCCTGCCACGCCCCTGCTGGGCATTATCAGGCCAAATTGCACGACAAAAAACCGTACTACACCCTCGCCGATCTATACGGCGACTCGCTGGGGTTGGACGGGGTGAACTGCCAAGCCTGCCACGCCCAAGCCCCCGAAAAAATCGGGAAACTCCACTCCGGCGAACTGAATTTTGATACCACCATGATCCGCCTCGCCTACGGCCCCTATGAGCAGGTGTTTGCCCCGCCGATGCACCAGTTCGTGGGCATCACGCCCAAGTACGGCGAGCACATCGGCGACGCGGGCCTCTGCGCGGGCTGCCACACGCTCATCACGAAGACGGTGGACGCGAGCGGCGAGTACACCGGCAACACCTTCGTGGAGCAGGCCACCTACCACGAATGGCTCAACAGCCGCTACGATGCCGAAAAGGACAACATCACCTGCCAGGGTTGCCACCTGCCGCAGATACCCGACGCGGTGGTGATTTCGGCCAACTACCAGTTCCTGACCAACAAATTTCCCTTCGGCGTACACGATATGGCGGGTGCCAACGTGCCGATGCTGAAACTCATGCGCGATAACCGCGCCGCGCTCGGCATCGATGCTAAGCCCGAACATTTCGACAGCACCATCGCCGCTACGCTGCGGATGCTGCAACACCAGACACTGGATTTGAAAGTAGAAACGGGTGTCCTGACAGGCGACTCGGCACACTTTCGGCTGCTGCTGACTAACCGAGCGGGCCATAAATTTCCCTCCGGCTACCCTTCGCGCCGCGCTTGGGTGGAGTTTGAGGTGAAAGACCAGACGGGCCA
This sequence comes from Saprospiraceae bacterium, assembly GCA_043718855.1. Taxonomy (GTDB): domain Bacteria; phylum Bacteroidota; class Bacteroidia; order Chitinophagales; family Saprospiraceae; genus M3007. Next base: position 6,963 of record JAYSUY010001029.1, read on the forward strand.
AGTGCTGTTCCACTCCGGGCGCAGCAACCCCGATTTCAGCCTGCCCGACGAGGACGCGAACTTCGAGCCGCATTACGACCTGATCGACCGACCCGGTCAGGTGCAAATTTATGAATTGGTACCGGGCGACGTAGTCGGAGTCTTCACCAACGTGCTGGAACGCGGGCATATCGGCCTGAAAGACAACCGCTTGGTGCCGCAGGGCTTTCTGCTCAGCGACCCTGCCTACGACACTACGCGCATCCTCGGCACCGCGCTGCAAGACCCCAATTTTAACCGCTCGCCCGACGGAACGGAGGGCAGCGGCAGCGACTTGCTGCACTTTCGCGTAGCGAAAAACGGGTACAAGGGCTACCTCCGCGTGTCGGCCCGCGTGTGGTACCAGAGCCTACCACCAAAGTTTATGATGCCGATGTTCGCCTGGTCGTCACCGGAGATCGATGCGTTCAAGGTCATGTTTGATGCTGCCGACCGCAGCCCGGTGCTGGTGGCCGAGCAGGTGCTGGATTCGGTGTACGTGTCGCCCACCGCGACGCGAAACTTGGGCAACGAAGATTGGGTGAAAGTTTCCCCTACGCTGACGGACGACGGACACGTCACGGTCGGTATTTCTCCCCAAATACGGCTGCTGCGGGTGCAAGCCTGGGACGCTGGGGGCCGCTTAGTGTTGAGCCAAATTTCACCCGACCTATGGCTGCCCCGGCGGGCGGGTGTGTATGTGGTGGTGATGGAAACAAGCGCGGGGAGAGCGGTGCGGAAGGTAGTGGTGAGGTGATGGAACACAGTAACAACTTAGCCGCCCAGCCGACCGAGTCAGTCCCGATCATCGGGAGAATGCGCATGGAACAGGTTAGACGGATTAGACACGGATTTTTTTCAAGATTTCCCCTCACACCTAAAAAATCCGTGCTAAGGAACGTGTAAATAATAACTCATCACTTTTGGATAGGTTCTTTTTCCCTCAGACAACTATCTTTTTGCGCGAATAGTGGGGCTATTTAAACAAAAA
>JAYSUY010001030.1:0-2857 GCA_043718855.1 Saprospiraceae bacterium
CCGGCACTCCACAAATAACTCAATGCCGACAACCTACATCTTCACTACCTGCACCACCTCGCTCCCTTCGTGCGTCGTGATGCGCAGGAAGTAGGTGCCAGCGGCGAGGCTGTTCAGATCGAGCGGCTGCTGGTGGAGGCCGCTGGATACCGGCTCATCGGCCAGTACAGTCAGCACGAGGCGGCCGTTGAGGTCGAACAGTTGGGCGTTGACACGACCTGATTCGGCTGTGCGGAACGTCAACTGGGCCGCGTCCCCGCTGGGGTTGGGCAGTACCAGCGCCTGCGGATATGGGTTGGGTACGGGCTTGACCGACGACACTGGGCTGGGGCTGAGGAACACAGGGCTGCCTGTCAACTTTAATTGGTCAGGGTTCACGAGGGTCATCATACCGGTCTGGGAGTGATTCCACTCGCGCTGTTCGAGTTGTGGGATGCCCAAGGTTGCCGGGAAAGTGTAAGTGGCTGAGGCAACTTCGCTGCGGTCGGTTTGGGTAATGGCCCAAAGTGCGTAGGCGTGGCGGCCCTGGGCATCGCGGAACGCGCCGCCGCGTACGCCTGGTGGCAGTTTCATCTCCGCAGTGCGGGCTGGGTCGTAGGTTTTGTCGCTCAACTGATCAGACACCGTCTGGTGGGCGTAGGACACCAAGTTGCGCTCGTGCTGGAAGGGTACAGCGTTGCTGAGATTTTTGAAAAAACCCATGTAGGCAAACTCGCTGCCCGACTGTCCTTCGGGGGTTTCGTCGGCACTGGAGTAGTAGTGCATCTGGGCCATGTTCTCTATCTGGGCGGTCACGAGCACTTTGATCACGAAGTTGCATTGCGCCTCGTTGGAGCCGAGGTAGTCGGCCACTTCTTTACGCGGGAGGCCATATTCAGTGCAAATCCATAGTTTTTCGGGAAATTTGGTGCCGTCGTAGCCATACTTGTCCAGCACGGCTTTGAATCGGTCGCGGAGTTCCCAGATGCCATCGGTGGCCCGGTCGGAATGGCGGGTGTAGCGAAAATTTCCGATGGAGTTGTCCCACTGGCGCATGGAGCCGTCGATGTGCGGGTAGGAGTGAAAACTGGTGCAGTCGAAGTATGCACCGCCAGTGAGCGGGTACTCGGCAGTCACTTTGCCGCCATCGGGGTTGTCGGTGTAGCGGCAGAGTTGGTCCAAGAAACTGGGCCAGCCGATGCCGCCAGTGGCTACTCGGCAACTGGGGTCAACGCCTTTCAGCACTTCGTAGCCGATGTGCAGCATACGGATGTAGGAAAACACCGGGGCGCCCATTGCGTAGTTGCAAGGCTGAGCGGGGTTTTCCCACCAGTTGCCGGGGTAGCCGGGCTGTCCGGCGGCCACCGTCCAGTCGTACACCAAGTCCGGCTCGTTGGTGATTTCCCAGATGCGGATGAGGCCCTTGTACATGGTGGCCGTTTTCCAGCAGTAGAGGGCGAAGTAGTTGGTGTCGTTGACGGGGGTGCCGTTTTCGCCGTTGTCCCAGATGGGCGTGTACATGTTTTTGAAGGCCCCGCTGAGTTGGCCGGGGCAGTGTTGCACGGGGTCGCGGTGCGGTTCGGAGGGGTAGCCGATGAAGGCGACCTGATTTTTGGCCCCGATGGTCTGGTAGTAGTTGAAGTGCTGCAGCCGGATGTCGTAGCCGAAGTATTCGAGGAAGAACTCGAAGAGGCCGGGGCGCAGGGTGGTGACCCCCGCGCCGGGGGTAGCGCCATCGGGTGTGCCGCAGAGCAGGCCTGCCACTTCCATGTCGTAGTAGTTGGGGAAATACACGCCCATGTTGGAGCCGTAGCCGAAGGGTTCGATCCATTGAGGAGCGATTTCGTGCGCCGTGAGGGGGAGTTGGGCTTTGGAGGGGAGAGCCGCCCAGAGGGCGAAAGCGAAGATGAAAAGCGGTTTGTGCATGATTAAAAAATTGAAATCGGTTAAAAAATTGAGCCTCCAAAACGGGCGAATTGGAGGCATGGTGCTGCTGTGTATTCGTTTTAACATAGGTAGAAGATTTATGGGCAATGGCCTGTTTTGTATGATAAGCAGTTGATAATCAGTGTTTAGAGTCCAACACTGTCTCTTCCAATTTATGGGTTGTGGTATGGTTCGTTTCGCAAAATGGTCATGGCGCGGTAGAGTTGCTCAAGGAAAAACAGCCGCACCATCTGGTGGGAAAAAGTCAGTTTGGAGAGTGCCAACTGCTCGTTGGCGCGGGTGTACACCTCTGGGGAAAAGCCGAAAGCACCGCCAACAACAAACACTAAGCGGCGACCCGGACTCGCCAACCTGCGTTCCAACCACTGCGCCAAGCCAACTGATGTGTGTTCCTGCCCATGCTCGTCGAGCAGCACCAACCAGTCATCAGGCGCAAGTCGGGCGAGCAGCATTTCGCCTTCTTTTTTCTTCAACTGCTCGCCGTCGGCAAATTTTCCCTTCACGTCAGGCAGCACAGTAAACCCGAAGGGGACGTAGTGACGGATGCGCCGCTCGAAGATTTCGATGCCCGCGTCCAAGTATTTTTCGGAGGTTTTGCCGATGGCCCAGAGTTCGACTTTCATGGGGAGAGGGGTGGAGGGTAGAGGGTGGGAGGGCTGGGTATTACCAGATTCGTTTCACTGGGCTGCCGATCAAGTAAGCATCAAGGACCGCATCCACAGAAACGATGTCGAAGTTTTCGATGAGTGCCTGAGAGACGATCATCCTGTCGAAAGGATCGCCGTGATGGAAGGGCAAGGTTTCGTACCGAAAAACGTGGGGTGTCTCAATAGCCCTTATGTGGAAAAATTGATTAAACACCTGCGCTCTTGCACGAGGAGTAATTTCGGATCGGGCTTTTGACTCTCAAGTTGTGCAAGGCGCAAGCCAC
>JAYSUY010000104.1:0-2325 GCA_043718855.1 Saprospiraceae bacterium
CCCAGTTCGCCGTCCACGCCACCTACGAAGCCAGAAAAAAACGAAAAAACATCAAAGAACTTTATGAGTGTTAAATTCTCCCGAACGCATATGCGAAAGCGTTCGGGATGGGCAAGCGGGAGCGGCAGTTGGGGCTTGGGCTGGAGAAGCAGATACTGGGGCTGTATGGTCTGGGGATGGGGTACGAGGGCATCCGCTCGCACCTCAAGAGCCTGTACGGGGTGGAGATGAGCGATGGGCAGTTGAGTGCGGTGACGGAGCAAGTGCAGCCCGCGATGGAGGCATGGCGCAACCGTCCGCTGGAAGAGGTGTACGCCATCGTGTGGATGGACGCCATCCGGTACAAGGTGCGGGAGCAGGGGCAGGTGGTGAACAAGACGGTGTACTTCATCGTGGGTGTCGGTGTGGATGGAAAGAAGGACGTTTTGGGGTTTTATGTAGGGAATTTCGAGAGTTCTAAGTTCTGGCTGGGCGTACTCACCAGCCTGCGCAACCGAGGCGTAAGGGACATCCTGATCGCCTGCATCGACAACCTCAACGGTTTTTCGGAGGCCATCGAGACGGCTTTTCCCGACTGCTCCGTGCAGTTGTGCATCGTCCACCAGTGCCGCAACTCCTTCAAGTACATCCCCTACAAGCACTACAAGGAGTTCGCCCAAGACCTCAAAGCCGTCTACCGGGCAGCCACCGAGGAACTCGCCTTGGAACACTTGGGGTACCTCGAAAAAAAGTGGGGCAGCACCTATCCCTACGCGGTGCAGAACTGGCGGCGCGACTGGCAAAGGCTGGCCCTCTTCTTTCAGTTCGGCCCAGAAATACGCCGCCTCATCTACACCACAAACCCCGTTGAGGGCCTCAACCGCCAACTCCGAAAAGCCACCAAGACAAAGGGCGCTTTCACCTCGGAGGATGCACTCAAAAAACTGCTCTACCTCACCGTAGAACACATCCTCCAAAAATGGGGTACGCCCATTTTCGCTTGGAAGACCATCTTCAACGAACTCAAAATCCACTTCAAAGAACGCATCAACAGCAACGACAACGAATGACCGGGTTTTTTCCACCCACGCCCAAAAGAACTTTTAAGGGTTCTTTTGGGCAGGGCAGAAAAACCCTCATCTCTTTTTCTAACCTTTTTTTCACCGCTTGACACAGTTTATTGAACACTCCCGCGGAATCCGGCTCATACGCCCAAAAAATGTGGGCAAAACTATGCAAAACTCCTTTCGGCGCTGCGCCTGTGCGGCACTCTGCGGCACATTTCTTTTCTGTAAAGTCACAGTACTCAGCGCATCGCCTTGGCTGCTGCTGGCCGATTCTGTGCCGCTGCACCGGGTCGTACTGCAATCGGGATTTTCGATGCACATCGGCGACTTCCTTCCTTATCGGTTGTGCGAGTTTTCGGTGGCATGGGCCAGCAGCGAGTCGGTACAATTGGGGTTGCACTTCGGCAAGGTGTTGCACGACGGACAGCCCTTCTCGTTCGACGACAACGACATCCTGACCGGTGGTAGCGAGTTGGCGCTATTCGGTAAATTTTTTTTCTACAACATGCTGAAACAACAGCACAGCCATATTTATGTGGGGTTCGACCTGCGGGCTGGCCTGCGGCAGTTTTTGCACTACGATGCTTTTAACCGACCAGAATATGACTACCACATGACTAATTGGACGGGCATGGTGCGCTTCGGCTGGCAAAAACAATTTGGTCGTTGTGTACTGGAATTTGCTGCTCCCGTGGGTATTCAGCAAGTTGATCTCGGCCCGGTGGGAAGTCCCCTCGACCCGGAGGGCGGAACTTACAACCACCCCGTGGCCATGCCATCGGTGTCGCTGGGCTTTCGGATTTAAGCCCTTCGTGCCCGGCAGATGGAACACGAATTAGACGGATCCGGCGGATTGGAACAGATTTTTGCCCCAGCCTTTCACAGCATCCGGCATCCCGCCTTTTACATTTTGCAGTTTTAAATTTTACGGTTTTGCGGTTCCTCTTTTTGCCTCACCGCATATACTCCCAAGCCGTCTGATACGCCCCGTTTTTTTCGCAGTAGTCCAAAAACTGGGCGTAAAACGGGTTTTTCCCAATCGTGGCCGAGTCTCCGATGACCACTAATAGTTTTCGCGCCCGTGTCATCGCCACGTTCATGCGGCGGTAGTCGCTCAAAAAACCGATGTCGTGTTTGGCATTGGAGCGCACGAGGCTGATGTAGATCACGTCGCGCTCTTGACCCTGGAAGCCGTCTATGGTGTTGATGGTGATGCCCGTGTCAACCCCACCCCCGGCCCCTCCACCGAAGGGAGGGGCCGGGGTCGCGGGGGAAGTCT
>JAYSUY010001031.1:0-2857 GCA_043718855.1 Saprospiraceae bacterium
GTTGGATCAGAGGGCGAAAGGATTTTGGGCGTTTCGGTGAACAGCGGCTCCGGGTGTACGAAATACTCCCGGCCAAACTGGTGGTTGAAGCGCTGAGCGATGTTGCGAGAGAGTTCTAAGTGCTGCTCCTGATCTTTTCCAATCGGCACATAATCAGCGTGGTAAATCAAAATATCAGCCGCTTGCAGCACCGGGTAAGCAAACAACCCCAAACTAACGAAGGCATCCTTATCTGATTCGTGGAGTTGCTCGGTTTTGTCCTTGAACTGCGTCATGCGCGTCAGTTCGCCGTAGCTGGTGGTGCAATTCAGCACCCAACTCAGTTCCACATGCTCCGGCACGAGGCTCTGGATGAACATGTTTTCGGGCTTCACCCCGCAAGCCAACAGGTAAAACACCATTTTCCAGGTGTTCTCGCGCAGTTGGGTGGGGTTGTAGGGCATCGTCATGGAATGGTAGTCCACCACCCCGTAGCGGCAGGCGTATTCGTCTTGCAGACGCACCCAGTTGCGCACCGCGCCGAAGTAATTGCCGATGTGGAGGTCGCCAGTGGGCTGGATGCAGGAGAGGACGTTTTTCATGGTGTCTAACTTTTTTGCGCAAAAGTAGCCGGATTTGCCAGAAAGCGAAGGCGGGACTCCTCCGCGCCCGGAAAACCCCAGAGGGGTTTTATTGGAAACCTTGTTGAAAATCAAGCCTCCCAAAAGTTTTGTGTCCGAATGTCAAAAGTAGTGCAAGGTCGCAAGACCTTCGTGCGGCACAAATCCTCCATCGACGGTACAAATCCATGTCCACCCTCACCCTTTTTTCACTCAACGAGCACATCCGCCGCGTGGTGGCGCTCAACTACCAGCAGCCGCTGTGGGTGACTGCCGAGATTGCGCAGATCGGGCAGTCTCGGGGGCATTTTTACCTCGATTTGGTGCAAAAAGGCGACGATGGCAACCCGCTGGCCCAGAGCCAAGCCATGCTCTGGGCCATGGACTACCGCCGCATTCGGGCGGCACTCGGGCCGAATGCCGATGCCGTGCTGCGCCCCGGCTTGCAGGTGCGCCTGCGGGTACGGGTGGATTTTCACGAACGCTACGGACTGAAACTTCAGGTAGCCGATCTCGACCCGGCGCACACGTTCGGTCAACTCGAACTACAGCGTCAGGAGACGATCCAAGCCCTGCGGCAAGCAGGCCTGCTCGACCGAAACCGGGCCTTGCCGCTGCCCTCGGTGGTGCAGCGCGTGGCGGTAGTGAGTTCGGAAGGCGCAGCCGGATTTCAAGATTTTCGGGAGCATCTGGAACAGAATAATTTTGGCTACCGGTTTCACTGTCAGTTGTTTGCATCAGCGGTGCAGGGCAATAATGCAGTGCCTGAACTACAAGCCGCACTGACCAGCATCGCCAGCCGACGCGACGATTTCGACTGCGCAGTGGTCATCCGGGGTGGTGGCGCACGGCTCGATCTGGCGGCTTTCGACGATGCCAACCTTTGTCGCGCAGTGGCCCAAATGCCCTTGCCCGTGCTGGTGGGCATCGGCCACGAAACCGACGAGACGGTGCTGGATTTGGTGGCCCACACCTCGCTGAAAACGCCCACCGCAGTGGCCGATTTCCTGCTGCAACACCACCTTCTTTTTGAAAATCAACTGTTTCGCGCAGCGGAAAACCTGCGCCTCGCCTCCACTTTTTACCTCAATACCCAACACCTCGAACTCGAACGCTCCGAAACCGCCCTCCGATGGGGCAGCCGCGAGCGCATCCACGCCGCTGCCCGCGACTTAGACACGGCCCAAGCAGAACTGCCCCGCGCCGCCGAACAACTGCTCCGCAACCATGCCCAGCGGCTATCCCAGACCGAAATGCTGTGCGCTGCGCTTCACCCCGACCGGGTGCTGCAACGCGGCTACAGCATCACGACCCGAAACGGCCAGTTGCTGCGCTCAGCCAGTGCCGTTCAGCCCGGCGATGTGCTGGAAACGCGCTGGCCAGACGGCGTGGTCGTATCTGAAGTGCAGTTACCAGTCAACCAATCACCAATTCACCAATCACCAGTCACCACATGACCAACGATCAAAGTCTCGCCATCACCGCTTGGGCCGAAGAAGACCGCCCCCGTGAAAAAATGCTGCTCAAGGGCCGCAATGCACTCAGCGATGCCGAACTCATCGCCATCCTCATCGGCTCTGGCACGGTAGGCGAGAGCGCGGTGGCTCTGGCACAACGCATTATGGCTCAAGCAGATGGCAACCTACACGAACTGGGCAAACGCTCCATCAAAGAGTTGCAACGGTTCAAAGGTGTAGGCGAAGCCAAGGCCATCACCATCGTGGCCGCGCTCGAACTTGGTCGCCGCCGCCAACTCTCCGACCTGCGCGAACGGCCCCGCATTGCCAGCAGCCGCGATGCGTTCAACATCATCGCGCCGCTGCTTACCGACCTGCACCACGAGGAGTTTTGGTTGCTGCTGCTCAACCGCAGCAACGAAGTATTCGCCCGCGAGCGGCTCAGCACAGGCGGCACGGCTGGCACAGTAGTGGACATCAAAATTGTCTTCAAAACCGCGCTTGATGCCCGCGCCGCCGCTTTCGTTGCCATCCACAACCATCCATCGGGCAGCCTCAGCCCCAGCACGGAGGACATCGCGCTCACCAAGCGGCTGCAACAGGCCGGCCAAATCATCGACCTGCCGCTGCTCGATCACCTCATCGTATCGGAGCGTGGGTACTACAGTTTTGCAGATCAGGGGCAGTTATGAATGGTGGTAAAAACTTAGGCAGCCTGCCTCTGGACTTGTCATGTCGCAACGAAGTGGAGACATCTACACAAGCCAGCGCCTGTTCAGAAACCTCGGCCAAAAGATGCCG
>JAYSUY010001032.1:0-7948 GCA_043718855.1 Saprospiraceae bacterium
CTTGACCGGCTTGTGCTACTTGTGTCGATTTGCACATCTTGCTTTGTCTTTTTCGTGCAAAAATACCCATCAACTCTTTAACGGGCGACGACCGGAAAACGGATGAAACGGATTGAGCAGATTTAAACGGATTTCTGAACAAACTCAACTGAAGCGTTCTCAAAATAAACAGCAAATCCGTTCAAATCCGACAAATCCGACAAATCCGTTTCATCCGTTTTCCAATCCTACCCAATTTGCGAGGTGGCTAAGTTTTTACCCTCGTTCAAAGTTCATCGTTCTACAACGGCAACCTTCACGCTCCGTACTCCGCTGTCAGACATTACCTCCAGCGAATACATCCCTGAAGGCAGTTGCGACACATCAAGCCGTTGCACAAATGTGCCTGCGCTGACTGTACCGAAGTCGCCCTCCTGCACCAAGCGGCCCGTTAAGTCGCGCAACCCGTAGCGCAGGGCTTCGGGTTCGGTCAGTGAGAAGCGCAGGTTCACCTCATCCACAGCGGGGTTGGGCGACACTGCAAAATCGCTGAGTTTTCCATCCAACTCGTTCGTACTCACCAGCGTAGGCAATGGGAATGTGGTACCATCGGCCAGCGCCACCCACACCTCGAAGGCCGGAGCACCGCTCAGCAGACCTGATGCAAACACCGTAAATGCCTCGCCGCCCAAGCCGCTGATGTCGGCTTTGTAACTCTGCACAGGCTGGTTATTGTTGTTAGCGGGAGTCACCGAGATGGAGTAGTTGGCTGGCGGAACACTCAGATAATCTGTGAATTCGCCAAATTCTACATTGTCGAACAGCACTGGGCTACCGCCAAACAGCGTCACGTCCACCTCTGGCGCATCGGGTGCGCCATGAAACAAGTTGAACTCTGTGTTGGCTGTATTCAGCGCAGTTGTGCGGGCATTTTCATTGACAAACAAGTTGAAGGCGGGTGTGCCGCCCACAATACCACCGGCTACGATGGTGTAAGTCCTGCCCAAACGAAGCGTTGGTGTGGTGGTAAAAATCGCATCGTTTACCGATTGGCTGTTGCCCGGAGCCACGGCCAGTGAGAACGGCTCACGTGCCAGGAACAAGCCATAGCCTGTAGCGGTGCGGAACTCGAAATCGTCCAGAATTTTATCTCCTTCCAAGTACACATCTACGCCAGCACCAGCACCCAGGGCATCATGAATCACCTGCCCCTCGCTCAAGCCGGTCAGTGGCAGCGTCGTGCCATCAGGCAGCAGGAGCCACAGGTCGTATGAATCGTCGGCCAATTGGCCCGTTGCAAACAACACCCCAGCGATACCCGCGCCCTGCGTCAAATCAGCACCCCAGATACCAACTGTCTGCTGCGGGCTGGCCGTCGGCACGCCACGCACGATGAGTAAATCTGGATCAATGGCCAGGTAATCTGTGAAATCGCCATACTGTAAGTCAGGCAATAGCGTGGCATCTGTAAAATAATCCTGAATATCCAATGCCGGAGCATCCGGGATACCATGCAATATTGCGAGTTCGATCTTGCTGACATCTTGTGCCCGCTCACGCCCCATCTCATTGATAATCAGGCTAAAGGCAGGGCTTCCGCCCACCAAGCCACTGGCTGCTACAACGTAGGTGCCACCGTTTTTAAACGTCGTCGGGAAGGTAGCGATCACATCATTCACCGACTGGCTGCCGCCCGGAGCCACCCCAATCGGGAGCGGAAACTCAGCCGGGATGTAGAAAAATGGCGTGGCCGTGCGGAATTCAAAATCCTCTAAAACTTTCTGGTTGAACACATACACGTCCACCGTCGGCGACGGTGCGTTGTGCAGAATTTGCACCCGTGCCACTGGGCGCAGCGGCAACTCCACCACCACACCACTGGGCAGCGCAGCAAACAACCCAAATGCTGGCGAGCCGCCCAAAACACCACTGGCGAACACCCGCAGTGCCTGGCCGTTCAGGCCCGACAAATCGGCGAAATACGTCGCCACAATGCCCGGAGTACCCGCTGCTTTGATGTCCAAGTAATACTCATCCGGCGGCAAATTCAAGTACGGCGTGTACTGGCCGTAGGCCACATTGGTAAACAATGGCCCGGCTTGCCGCTCCACCACATCCACGTTAGGTGCACCCGGCGAGCCGTGAAATGCGCTCACCGCGACAAAACCTGCCCCTGCTGATTCTAGCGCAGCGTCGTTCACGGCCAGTGTAAACGGTGTGGCTACATTGCCCACAATACCGTTGGCAAACACCGTGTACCGCTTACCTGATGCAAAATTCACGGGGAAGCCCACCAAAGTATCTGCTACCGAGCCGCTTGTGCCCAGCGCTACGCTTACCCGGAAAGCCCGGTCAGCCGGTACATCCACGAACGGCGTAGCCGTGCGGAAGACAAAATCATCTACCAATTTCGCGTTGCCTGCATACACATCCACCGTCGGGCTGGGCGAGTTGTGGATGATCTGCACCCGCGCCGTGGGCATGATCGGCAGGGCCACCACCGTGCCGTTGGCCAGTGCAGCAAACAAGCCGAAACCTGGTGTGCCGCCTACCAAACCGCTGGCAAACACCGTGGCCGCACCTCCGGTTAAGCCCCTCAGGTCAGCCCGGAAAATCGCTACCGGAGTAGGAGTACCTGTTGCCCGAACACCCAAGTCATAGATGCCAGGGGCCAAATCCAAGTACGGAGTAAACTGCCCGTAAGCCAAGTTGGTCAACACATTGCCCGTCAAAATTTCATCTACATCCACCGCCGGAGCGTTGGTCGAGCCGTGCAACACCGATACACTTACCGTACCGGGTACCGCAGCCGCTTCGCGGCCCATGTCATTGACAATCAATGTAAATGGCGTAGTTGGATTGCCCACAATACCACTGGCTGTCACCACATAGGTTTTGCCTTCAGCAAATGTTACCGGGAAATTAGCCAGTGCATCATTGGCCGACTGGCTGTTTCCGGGAGCCACAGCCAATGTGATCGCCACACCTGCTGGCACATCAATAAATGGCGTAGCCGTGCGGTAGGTGAAATTATCGAGCAGCAGCGTACCGTTGGCATACACGTCCACCGTTGGGCTGGGCGAGTTGTGGATCACCTGCAAACGCGCTGTCGGTGGAGCCGCAATTTGTGGGAACTCCACCACCGTGCCGTCAGGCAGCGCCGCGAACAAGCCAAACGCAGGCGTACCGCCCAAAATGCCGCTGGCAAAAACCCGCGCTGCACCACCGCCGAGGGCAGTCAAATTCGCCTGAAAATTAGCCACCACCGTCTGCGAGCCAGCCGGTTTCACCTGTAGCACATAGTTGGTCGGAGCAACACCCAGATATGGCGTGAACGCTCCGTAAGCCAAATTAGAAATCAAAGTTGGGCCACCAAACACAGCCACATCCACTGCTGGTGCGCCGGGAGCACCATGTAGCGTAGCAAACTCCACCTTCGTTGGGTCGATTGCTGCTTCGCGGGCCAAATCGGCCAGTAGCGTAAATGGTGTAGCGGCATTGCCCACGATACCATTGGCAAACACCGCGTAAGTGCGGCCAGACTCAAAAGTGACTGGGAAATTAGCAATTGCCTCGCTGGCAGCTGCACTGTTTTCACCCGCTACACCAAAATTGATGGAACGGTCAGCCGGAATGGTCACAAACGGCGTAGCCGTGCGGAATTTGAAATTATCAAGCAAGCGTGTGTTGCCAGCATACACATCCACTGTCGGGCTAGGCGAGTTGTGTATCACCTGTACCCGTGCTGTCGGTGTGAGCGGAAGTTCCAATACCTTGCCATCAGGCAGGGCCGCAAATAAGCCAAAGGCTGGAGAACCAGCCAGTGTGCCGCTGGCAAACACGGTTGCTGCACCGCCCGCCAGCCCGCTCAGGTCGGCGCGGTAAGTCGCCACCACGTTGGCATTTCCAGTAGCCCGCACCGCGAGGTCGTACACGTCAGGAGCCAGCGAGAGGTACGAAGCCGTGAATTGGCCGTAGGCCAGATTCGTCACCACGTTGTCGGCCACGAACACCGCGTCCACATCCACCGCAGGCGCATCGGTCGAGCCGTGCAACACCGCTACCGACACTTGGCCGGGGGTCTGCGCCGTCTCTCTGGCTTGGTCGTTGACCACCAGTGTGAACGGGGTAGTCGGGTTGCCTACGATACCCGTAGCAGCCACCACATATTTTTTAGTCTTGTCAAACGTCACCGGGAAGGTCGCAATCGCATCAGCCACCGAGGTGCTGTTGCCCGGTGCCACCGCAATGCTCAGCGCAACTTCTGCGGGCAGATCAACGAATGGTGTCGCGGTGCGGTACTGCAAATCGTCCAGCAGCAATTCGCCGTTGGCGTAAATATCTACGGTTGGGCTGGCCGAATTGTGGATGATCTGCACCCGTGCCGTAGGAGGTGGGGGCAGCAACGGAAACTCGATCACCGTGCCATCAGGCAAGGCTGCAAAAAGCCCAAATCCGGGTGTACCACCCAAAATACCGCTGGCAAACACACGGGCTGCGCCACCACCGAGCGTACTCAGATCAGCAATGTAGGAGCCAACGGCAGTATTGCTTCCCGAAGGTTTTACCCGGATGGTGTAGTTATCGGGGGCAAGACCCACGTAGGCCGTAAATTGCTCGTAAGCCAAACCAGGCACCGAGAGAATTGCGGTGGCACCCAGTCGGATGTCGAGGTCGACCGGAGGTGCGCCGGGTGCGCCATGCAACACAGCAAATTCCACTTTTGTAGGATCTAACGCCGCTTCGCGGGCAATATCGGCCAGCAATGTGAACGGAGTGGCCGCATTGCCGACAATGCCGTTGGCAAAAACAGCGTAGGTTTTTCCAGTCTCGAAATTAACAGAGAAAGTAGCCAGTGCGTCAGCAGCAGAGGTGCTGCTTGCGCCAGCGACACCAAAATCAATGTCGCGATCGGCAGACACTGTGACGAACGGCGTAGCCGTGCGGAAACCAAAATCGTTGAGCAATCGGGTGTTTCCAGCATACACATCCACCGTCGGATCAGGTGAATTGTGTATGATTTGCACCCGCGCGGTCGGGGTGAGGGGCAGGGCGATTACTGCGCCATTGGCCAGTGCAGCAAACAGCCCAAAGGCCGGTGTGCCAGACAAAGTCCCGCTGGCAAATACGGTGGCAGCACCGCCATCCAAGCCACTCAGGTCGGCACGGAAACTGGCTACTACGGTGGTGCTTCCCGCAGCACGTACGGCAAGGTCGTACTTCGTTGGGTCGAGCGAGAGGTAGCCAGTATAGTTGCCATAGGCCAAATTACTCACCACATTGTTGGCCACAAACACGGAATCCACATCTACAGCAGGGGCATCTGTGGAGCCATGCAAAACCGATACGGCCACTTTGCTGGGATCAGCAGAGGCTGTTTGAGCAGCATCGTTGACCAATAAAGTAAACGGTGTGACTGTACTGCCCACGATGCCGCTGGCAGTGACGACGTATTTCTTCGACTCATCAAAAACGACGTTGAACGTAGCAATGGCATCAGCAACCGAAGTGCTGTTGTCCAGAGCGATAGCAATGGAAACGGGTACGCCCGCAGGTACATCCACGAAGGGCGTAGCGGTGCGGTACTTGAAATCATTGAGGAGTTTTACCCCGTTGGCATACACATCCACCGTTGGGCTGGCGGCATTGTGGATGATTTGGGCTTTTGTGAGGGTCTGCACACGGGGCAATTCGTAGGCAGGCAAACCTTCGGGTGGGGTGTTGCCATCTAACACGCTAAAAAACAGGCCAAAAACGGGTGTTTTATCTGTAAATCCGCTGGCAAATATGTTCAGGGATTGGCCGCCCCAAGCGCTCAAATCAGCATCAAAAATGCCAAGCGACTCATTGGTACCCGCTTTTTTCACCTGAACCTGATACACACCAGGGTTGACAACCACGAATCCTGAATTCTGGCCATAGGCCAGATCAGTGAAAATATTCCCTACTCCAACCACCGAGACATCCACCGCAGGTGCGCCGGGTGCGCCGTGGTGGACGTTGATTTCGACTTGCCCGGAGAGGGGGCCAAATTTGATTTCGCGGGTGTTGGCATTGAGCGGTGTGGCAACATCGCCAGCCACGCCATCAACATACGCGGCTGTGTTTTTTCCCTGCTCCAAACCGATGGGGAATGTAGCAATCGCGCTTTTGACCGAGGTGCTGGTATCTGGCGCGATGCTCAGCGCAGCAGCCCGATCAGAGTAAGTAAATGCTTCGTTGTAGTGGCGAAAATCTGCGTTGTCAAACACCAAGTTGCCACCATAGTAAATGTCTACGCGAGGGCTGGGGGAGTTGTGGATGACTTGAAGATTGGCCCGTTTGGGTTCGCCGAGCAGGGTCACGGAGCCATCAGCACCCAATAAGCGAAGTTGCCGAGATGGGGTGCTGGCAGGGTCGGTGGTGGCAAACACCACGCTTGCAGTCCCTTTTATCAAGTTGGCAGCCCGCCCTTCTTTCAGGGAAATGCCGCTGGGCTGTAGGAAAATACCAAAATCTCCGATCCCAGGAGTGAAAGCGGAGTAGCCGGAAGTTTGGCCAAAAGCCACGTCGTTGCCGAAGGTAGCGTTGAGGTAGTTTTCCCGAAAATCGAGCGGATCGGTAAACTCCAGAGAGCCGTGCTGGAAAGCAAGGTCTACCTTGTTCGTGTCGGCAGCCACTTCGCGGGCCTGGTCAAAAACCTGCAATCGGAAGGGCGTATTCGGGTCGCCAGGGATACCCAGGGCGGTGATGAGGTAGGTTTTACCGTTGACCAGCGTCGTATTCTTGTTGTAAAACGTGTCCTGCGCGGCTTCGCTGAATTCGTCGGCTACGCCCAAGTTGACAGGCCCAGCGGACAGGTACTGGAAGGGTGTGCCGCTGAGGAACTGGAAATCGTTGAGCAATCGGGCATCGTTGGCCCATACGTCTACTGCTTGGTCAGGCGCGTTGTGCAGCACTTGGACGCGGGCGACGGGGGTGCTGGGCAGCGCGAGCACGTCGCCATCGGCGGCTACGGCATAGAGACCGAAAGCGGGGTTGCCGCTCAGCAGCCCGCTGGCGAGGATGCGCAGCGCACCTCCGGCGAAGGTGCTGAGATCGGCTTTGAAAGTACCTACGATCACATTCGATCCGGCAGGTTTTACATCCAAGTAGTACACGCCAGGGTCGAGTGTAAGGTAAGGGGTGAACTGGCCGTAGGCGAGATTGGCCACGACTTTGGGGCCGGTACGAACCACTACATCCACAGCAGGCGCATCAGGCGCACCGTGCAATACGTTGACACTCAATTTTGTAGGAGCGGTAGCGGCTTCCAATGCATTGGCATCGGTGATCAGGGTAAAGGGTGTACTGGTGCTGCCCACAATACCGCTGGCCGTCACCGCATACTTTTTCCCAGCCTCAAAAGTGGCCGGAAAGGTGGCGATGGCATCGGCTACAGACTGGCTGTTTTCCGGCGCTACGGCGATGCTCAGCGGCAAGCCGGCTGGCAGATCCAGAAAGGGCCGAGCCGTGCGAAAAGCAAAATTGTCAATGGCCAGTACACCATTGACATACACATCCACCGTCGGGTTGGGGGCATTGTGGATGATCTGTACGCGAGCCGTTTGGGCCGCAGCAAACGCGGCTCCAAAGAGCAAGGCACATAGAGTGAGGGTAAATTGTCTCATGTTTGTAAAAAATAATTGGTTGATGAAATGCTCGGCTCAGAGGCCGTTTGAATAGTGGGAACACAACAGCAGCATCCCTTGATTGTGTTTAATTATTGGCAGGAAATGGTTCGACAAAGTGTGGGTTTGACCAATACTGGCATTTTGAGAAAGGGGTAAAATGGGTTCGATGTAGGCCAGAGGTCGGTTGATACAACAAGAGTAACTACTTGCGACGACATTAGGCACCGCATATTTTGCAACACAAAAGGCACACAAAAGCCGCCTGCTGGCCGAGGTGTCCGACAAGAAGTCGTCTAACGCTGTGGCAGTGTACAGTC
>JAYSUY010001033.1:0-2851 GCA_043718855.1 Saprospiraceae bacterium
GCAAAAACTGGCGCACCATGTCGTACGTGTAAGCCAATTTTGAACCCGCGAATGTGCTGCGGTACTCCCAACCATCGCTGCTGCCGCCCATATAGTCGGAGCCAGCCGGGGGGAATTGCTCCCGCATCGGCACATGCGGCTCGGTAGGCAGCGGCTCCGGCTCTGCGATCGTTTCAAAACCAAAATCGTCGTAGTCTGCAGTAGCCATCCAAGCAGGGTCGAAGTCTGCCTCCTGCTCCTCGGCCTCCATGTTTGTAAATTCGTCGTAAATCATATTGATCAAAGCAGTGGGCAAAGGTAGGTTTTCCGTCCGCCATGCAGTGGCGAGCCAACTAATTTCCGCCCCACGTCGTCTGTGTTGCCAACAAGACATTCACCACCTTTTGCCCATGCGATACCTACTCCTACTTCTACTCCTTTTCGCCTTTTTGCCCAGCGGTCAGTGCCAAAAAACACAGACCATGATCGGGCTAAACATCACCCAGACGCTGGGCAATTTCTTCGGCACCTCTGGTGGCAACACCGTAGCCGATCCCTTCCTGCTGGGGCTTCGGGTAGGTAGCGACAAGCACCGCGCTCGGCTTGGCCTCAATTTTCGGATCAGAAATCAGGAGGGCTTCGATCCTTCGCTGGGATTCCGAACGGTGACCGAACGCAAGATTGATCTGCGGGTCGGCTACGAGCGCAACTACACGTTGTCGAATCGTTTCGACATGTACTGGGGTTTGGACGCTGTGCTGCGCCACCAGACGGAACTGATCGAAACCTCGTTCGGCGGCGGCAATGCCAACTTGAAACTGAAAAGCACGGGCATTGGCGGCGGGCCGGTGATGGGGGTGATGTTTCGCGTACATCCACGCATCCGGCTGAGTACAGAAACCACGCTCTACGGCATCTACACCGATGGCAAAAAAGTGGTGAACGCCCCTCCCGACGTGTCCAAAACGCCGTTTAGAGAGTTTGATTTGCGCACCATTCTGCCCACCTCCCTGTTCATCAATATCATACTCTGAAACACCCCGCCATGCCACAACTTCTACGTTCCCTGCTCCTGATCGGCGGCTTTTTGCTCTCCTGCGCCGCTGTTTTCGCCCAAACTGAGCCGCCACCAAAAGACGACTCCTACTTTCAAGGCCGCCGCATCGTGGGCATCAACATGAGTCCGCTGCTCACCCAACTGGTGCCCTTTAACCGCAGCAACCCCCGCGACGCGGGGCCGTATCTGGCTCATTTCAAGTGGTACAACCGGACCGGGAGAACCGCTTTTCGGATGTCCATCGGGGTGCGTCTTCGAGAGGGCATAGACGATTTTGAACTCACCGACCCGCAGTTGAACTTCGCTATTGGTTGGGAAAAACGCCGCAGCATCTCCCGCCGCTGGAGCTACACGCGGGGCTTCGACTTCATGTTTTTGGCTGGCGATCAGGACATTCCAGGCGCTGAAAACAATTTTGACCCGCTCATCGGCTTCGGCCCTGCCTGGGGCATCGAGTGGGCCATTGAGCCGCACATCACGCTGGGCACCGAGGCGACTTTGGCCATCGGTATCGTACCCGACATCGGCCCGCAGGTGGAATTACTACCGCCCGTGGGCATCTATTTACACTACTATTTCAAGTGATTGCCAACCGTTTTGCCGCACCTTGCGTCATTGTTTCGTCAGCCAAATCACCCAATCCACAAATCGCCAGATCACCAGTACAACTTTCACCGTTTCAACTTTTTTTGCATGAAAACACGACTTTTTGGCTTTGCCACGCTCATCGCCCTCCTCATCGGAGGTTTGGCTGCCTGCAAATTTACCGATGACAACACCGCATTCAGCCAGCAGCCAGAGCTGCCCTCAGAGCCGTTCGACTACTCGCTGAGCGTGTCCCCAGATTTCATGGGAAAAATCGGCGTTGATCCCTTCGGCAACTTCATCGGCACCTTCGGTTTTGGCTTCAACCCCCAAAACCCAAGTATCCAAAATCATGGGGCTACGCTGGGCCGGGTGCTGTTTTACGATCCTCAACTTTCGCTCAACAACTCCATCTCCTGTGCTTCCTGCCACAAGCAGGAATTGGCCTTCTGCGATGGCGTGGCCAGCAGCACTGGTTTTGCCGGAAAAGTGACCCCGCGCAACTCGATGGCGATCATCAATGCGGGCTTCAACCAAAACCTGTTCTGGGATTCGCGGGTGCAGAACGTGAGCCAGTTGGCCACCAAGCCCATCCAAAACCACATCGAAATGGGTATGGAGGAGATGACTCGCCTCACTCAAAAACTTTCCAAAGTACCCTACTACTCCGATCTGTTTGAGAAAGCCTACGGCACGACCTACATCACGGAAGAGCGCATCGGCAATGCACTGGCGCAGTTCGTTTGCTCCATCACGTCCACCCACTCCAAGTTCGATCGCGAACAAGTCAACAACTTCAATGGCTTCACCACAATGGAGCGCATGGGTAAAGACCTGTTTTTCAGCAGCCGAACCAACTGCAACCGCTGCCACAGTGCGCCCAACTTCGCCGCGCCCGATTTTGTCGGCGGCGAATACGGCTCCAACGGCGGCACTTTTAATGGCGGAGGCGGCGAAGACCTGCGTGGCACGGCCAACAACGGCCTTGATCTGGTGTACACCGATCAAGGTCTGGGCAACGGAAAATTCCGCATACCCAGCCTGCGCAACATCGCCCTAACGGCTCCGTACATGCACGACGGGCGGTTCGGCACCCTCGAGCAGGTGGTGGCGCATTACTCGTCTGGTGTCAAGCCGCACACACACTTGGACAAAAATTTGCGCAGCAGCAACGGCACTCCGCTGCACCCCGATCTGAATTCACTGGAGCAACAGGCATTGGTCGCCTTC
>JAYSUY010001034.1:0-1006 GCA_043718855.1 Saprospiraceae bacterium
AGCCAGTAGTGGAAGGGGAAAACTTCTACGTTCATCATCGGCTCAATGGGCTGGCCGTTTTCGTAGAGTTTTACCTTCAGCGGGATTTCAGCCTGCTGGTTGGTGGCCTGCTCGAAAGCGACGAGCGACACAGCGTTGTCGGAGAGGAACAGGCGGTGGGTGGCGTGGTAAAATTCCTGCCCGCCGAAGTCCCAGATGTTGATCTTGAAGCCCAGCCCGCTGTCGGGCCAGAGTTCGTTGGCGATGCCGTGTGTGGAGGCCAAGGTCTCGTCGTACTGGCCCTGGCGCAGGTAGCGCAGCAGGGAGGATTTTCCGGCGGTGCTGTTACCGAGCAGCACAAGTTTTACCTCATCGTTGGGCAGGGGCTTGTCCTGCGTGATGGATTTGAGGTAACTGCGGAGGGCGGGAGCGGCGTTGTCACGCTCGCCTTCTGGCACACCAGAGGAGCCTTTGGGCACATGGGGCAGGGGGTTGCCGTGCAGGTAGAGCGTCTGTAACTTACTGAAATAGACCAAGTTGCCGGGCAGTTCTTGCAGGTCGCAGCCGCGCAGGTGCAGGGTGTCTAGCACTTCGGCGGGTTCTGCAAATTCGAGGGTTTTCAGCGGCTTGTTGTCGTTCAGGTACAGGTATTTCAGCATCGCAAAACCCTTGGGCAGCCTCAATTCCTCCAAGAGGTTGTTGCTCGCATCCACGAAGGACAAACTCTTGCAGCCGCCCGAAAAAACGAGGCTGGCGAGTTGGTTTTTGCGCAGGTCGAGGTGTTCGAGCGCGTCCATGCCAGCGGGCAGTTGGAGGGCTTCGAGGGCGCACTCGTAGGCCGTGAGGGTGCGCAGCGCGGGCAGGGTGCCTTCAAAACTCAGTTGCTTCAGGCCCGCGTTCTCGCTGAGGTTCAGGTGCTGCAACTGGCGCAGGTGAGCGGGCAAGCGGAGGCCGGAGAGTTTGTTTTCACTCAGGTTCAACGCTTGCAAGTGTTGAAAATCAGGCGATTGAAGGAAGGCAGCGTCCT
>JAYSUY010001035.1:0-2850 GCA_043718855.1 Saprospiraceae bacterium
ACTTTCAAGTCCGCCATGATTGTTATTTGGCGGACTTTCAAGTCCGCCATGATGGTTATATGGCGGACTGGAAAGTCCGCCAAACTCAGCCAATAACGGAGCGGTCAGTGGCGTAGTGTTTGGCGTACATGAGCGCACCACCTGCGAGCGAGAGGTCTTTGAGCATATTGCTCAGGCCCATCTGGCTGAGGCGTGGATCGCCGCTCAGCATGGCCACCTGAGAGTGGATCAGCAGTACCATTATGATCAAAAAAACAGCGAGCAACACGGAGGCCAGTTTGTCGTACTTGCCCGTGAGCATGGCAACGGAGGCGGCCACCAAACCTGCGCCGGTCAGATAAACCCACACAATTTTGAAGGGCATATACGACGGTATGGCACTTTCGGCCATCGCCTCGGCACCCATGAAGTGAAAAAGGCCGAAAACAGAAAACGGGACGGCAAACAGCCAGCGACCGAGGGAGAGGAGAGCATTCATAAGCGGTGTGATTCGTTTTGTGAAAGATGATGTGACGGGCAAATGTAGTCCAGCATTTGGGGATTTCTACCCGATGTTTAAAAACCCTAACTCCAGGCACCGCTCCCCAATGTCGCTGCCCACCGCGTGGTGTACGCCTTGGATGCCAGTCTGCCGAGCGGCTTCGACGTTGATCTCCAAATCATCGAAAAAAATACACTCCTCTGGTACCAACTCTGCGTCGGCCAGCACATACTCGTAGATGTCGCGGTCGGGCTTGCGCAAGCGGATGAGGTGGGAGTAGTACACCCCGTCGAAGTAGCGGGCCTCGAAGTCGCGGATGCCGTGTTCGCGGGCCAGGTAGTCGGCTATCCAGCGTTCGTGGAGGTCGTTGATGTTGCTGAGTAGGAACACGTTGTATCGCTGGCGGAGTTGGAGCAGCAGGTCAAAGCGGCGGCTCGGCATTTCCAGAAAAATAGAATTCCAAGCCTCTACGACCTGCGTCTCGGTAAGCGGCGGGTCGGCGGCGTGGCGCAGGGTTTCCACAAAATCTGAGGTGCTGAGGCCGCCTGTTTCGTAGAGGTCAAAAATGCGGTCGCGGCGCATCTGCTCCATCGCGGCGGGGTACTGGTGGCCCAGCAGGCGGCGGAAATTTTGCGAAATTTTGTCCAGATCGAGGTCGAACAGGACGTTGCCGAAGTCGAAGATGAGGTTGCGGGTCATTTTAAAAAATAGCAAGGGGCAGAGGCAAGAGGCAAAGGGCAAAAAGCAAAGGGCAAGGGGCAAAACTGCAAAAACTTGCGCCTGCAATTTTAGGATTTGCTTTTGCTCCTTGCCTCTTGCTTTTTGCCCCTTGCCCTTTGCTATTTGCCCTTTCACCCTCTCACTAACGACACCGGCATGGCCGGGTCGTAGGTGCCTTTGATGACCGGGCTTTGGCGATTGCCGGTGTAGTCGCGCACATTTTTGGACACATACTCGTAGAGTTCTTCTACCGACACGGTTTTGTTTTTGTCGGTGTCGGCTTCGCCCTTCAGCCCTCTGATGAGGAAGTGGCTGAACACGCCCTGACGCAGACCAGCGGACTCGAGGGAAGTCTCGTCGGCTTTGCTCGACATAATGAGCGCGGTACCAGACACGGCTTTTGAGAGGTTTTTGTAAAACTGCACCAGTGCGGGGTCCGGGTCGCCGGAGCGCATGGCGAAGATGCTACCTGAGTGGCAGGCATCGGCCAGCAGCAGACGGTACTTGGCCTTGCACTTGTTGAACTCTGCGGCGATCTCTTCGTGGGTGAGTTTGTGGTTGAAGCCATCAAAATCAATGGGCAGGAAGGAGCCATTCAGTCCATGCCCGGAGAAGTAGAACAGCACCAAATCGTTCGGTCCGGCCATGCCAAACACTTCCTGAAGGTTGGTGAGGATGCTTTCGCGGGTCGCGTCTTCATCGATCAGTACCCGCACCTGCTCGTCGGGCAGCGCGCCGCCTTCCAGCCCTTTCAGGAAAGCGTAGAAGCGGTAAGCATCGTCGTCGGTGTAGCGCAGCGCGGGCATGTGGTCGTAGGATGCCACGCCCACCACTACTGCCCACACTTTGGCGAGCGGTTCGGCGGGAGCCGGCGGAGCGGCGGGTTTTTCAGCCACTTTTTCGGTTTTTTCGCTGGATACGGGGTCATCTGGAGCATCAGCCACAGGCTCGTAGTTTTCCGGCTGGTCTTTTCCGATGTACTCGCCGCCGCGCCAGTAGCCGCTCACGGTGGTGCCGTCGCGGAGGGTGAGGGTACCTTTTCCATCGAATGCACCTTCTGACCACTCGCCCCGGTAGCGGTCGCCGTTAGCGAAGGTGCAGATGCCGAAGCCGTCGGGCTGGTCGTCGTCGAAACTGCCGACGTACTTCGCCGCACCTTCCTTGAACACGTAGGTGCCTTTGCCGTCGGAGCAATCGCCTTGTATGCAGCCAACTTTTCCGCCTTCCACGAGGCTGCTTCCGAGAAACTCGCCCTGCTTCCAGTCGCCCTGCTGGGGCTGGTCGGGCATGGATTTTAGGTAGCGGGTACCGCGCCCGTCGGGGTAGTTTTCTTTGAAAGTGCCGACGTAGCGGTCGCCGTTGGAGAACTGGAAGGTGCCTTGCCCGTCAAATTTGCCGTTGGCGAAGTTGCCTTCGTACTTGCTGCCGTCAGCGTAGGCAAACACACCTGGGCCAGTCTTGCAGTTGCCGCTGAGGCAGCCTGATTGGATGTTGGTGCCGTCATCCTGCTGTTCTTCCTTGTTTTTCACGATGTACTCTTCAAGCACCTTGCCCTGCTCGTCCACGGGCTTGCCTTTCGCCCAGCCGCCAGTGCGCTTGGTGCCGTCGGCGTAGGTCTTGGTGCCTTTGCCTTCAGGAAATCGGGCACG
>JAYSUY010001036.1:0-7934 GCA_043718855.1 Saprospiraceae bacterium
ATCATACGACTTGGACGGCACTGCAAGGGCCATTAGACTTCCTTAGAAAGTATCCCGCACGACAATCCCGATGCATCGGGAGGACACGGATAGGACGGATTAGGCGGATAAAAAACGGATTTAAAAAATCTGTGTCAATCTGTTTGATCCGTTCTATCCGTGTCCCATTGTTGTCGTGTATTCTCCTCACTTCTTCGCCTTCGAGGCTTTGCCGCTCGCTTTTATCGCAGCCGCTCCGCCCTCCCACATTGATGGCGCCAAGCCTTGCACCGAGCCAGCCACATAAGAACCCCAAGTCAGGTTGTTGCCGCCTTCTTTGTGTGCAAGGGCTTTTTCGATGGCCATATTGGCTGCGTTTTCCACCACCCACTCGAAGTTCTCTTCGCCCACCGAAGTCACCTCCGCGTCCGGCGCGGGGTTGCAGAAATCAATGGCGTAGGGAATGCCGTCGCGGATGGCAAACTCCACCGTGTTGAAGTCGTAGCCGAGCGAATGGTTGACCATCAGCACCAAGTCATGCATCTGCTGGCGCATCTCCTTGCTCACCTTGTGGTCGGCCACATAGCGGAGGTGGTGCGGGTTGCGCGGCTCATAGTCCATGATGCGCACATACTTGCCCCCCAAGCAGTAGCAGCGGAAGTAAGCATCGAACTCGATGGCCTCTTGCAGCATCATCACCAGCGTGTTGGTCTCGTTGTAGTCGCGAAAAAACTCGTCGAAGTTGTGGACTTTGTACACGTTTTTCCAGCCGCCACCAGAGTGGGGCTTCATGAAGAGGGGGAAACCGCCGAGGTAGTCGATTATCTTTTCCCAATCGAGCGGATACTTCATGTTGCGAAAACTCTGCCCACTGGTGTCGGGCGGCATCTCTTTGGAAGGCAGCAAAACCGTTTTCGGCACCGGCAGCCCGATCTTCGTACTCAGGCAGTTGTTGAAAAACTTCTCGTCGGCACTCCACCAGAAAGGGTTGTTGAGCACCGCCGTGCCGTTAAGTGCAGCGTTTTTCAAGTAGGCCCGGTAAAACGGCACATCTTGGCTGATGCGGTCAATCATTACTGCGTAGGGAGTCGGGCCGCCCTGCATCAGTTCGTCCACATGAGTGGGTTCGGCCTGTACGCCTTTCACGTTTTTGGCATTGATGCGGGCCACAAAGGCTTCAGGGAAAGAGGATTCTTTGCCGTGTAAAATTCCGATTTTCTTCATTCTCGTCCTGCTGTTAAGTTGGTGAAGGTTAAGTTGTTGTATAGTGGCTGTTGTTGTGGATGTGGGTAGTTGTGGAGGTGTGTATTTGGGGCGTGGCGTAAAACTACTCAAAAGGGTATTGTTGCCAAATGTGCGGTCAGAAATCTATGCCATCCACGGCTTCGTGAATCTTTTCCGCCTTCTTCTGCACGGGCCTGCTGAGCGTGTCCAGCGAGACTTCCTCGCCGTTGTATTTGGCGTAAAGAATTATCTGGCAGTGCTTTATGTTTTTTTGAAAAACGTGCTGCACCTGGTTGTTCTGAAAAGTCTTGCGCGGGCTGCCGTCGCCGAGGTCCAGTTCGTACACCGCGCCCTGCACCGGCTGATCCATGTAAAACGTAAACGGCTGGCCCACCTCAATCCACTTGATGTTTGGGTGCATCAGTTTGCCCGTCACGGTCTGGTACTTGGCGGCGGCTTGAGCGTCGGCGGTGCTTTCGTTTTGGGTTTGCACCACCGCACGATCTTCGGTGCGGGCTGCGGGCCGTTTTCGAGCAAATTGTAGCGTAGCCAAACCCGCCAACCCGAACACTGCTACGGCGACTAACAGCACAGTCTCTCGGTTTTTGCCCTTCGGTTTGTGTTCCATAATCGTCGTGATAAATGAATAAAAAGTGGTGCAAAAGTAGCGCGGCTTTTGCTTTCGCAGTTACGCCTCTTGCAGCCAAAATTCCGCGCCCTCGATCTCGTAAACCACGCGAGTCCCCGTTTGATGGAACCCACATTTGAGCAGTACCCGCTGCGAAGCAGCATTTTTTGGATGGGTGAAAGCCACAATTTGCTTCGCAGCCGTCAGGTCAAAAAGGTAGCGGCACAGGGGCGGCAACACTTCCGAGGCGAGGCCCTGTCCCCAGTAGGCTTGCAAAAAAGTATAGCCCACCTCGTGCTCGTGCGAAGCAGGATTGAACTCCACATGGCGGGCGGTGACGTACCCGGCAAATTCGCCGCTCTCCCGCATCGCCACTGCAAAAACCCCCAGCCCGGGGCATTTTTCCGCATAAGCCGCCCAATCCGCCATGCGTTTGTGCACCTGCTCGGGGTCGGTTTCTGGAAGGCGGATGTAGCGCATCACGGCGGGGGCGCTCCGTATAGCAAACACATGGGGAAAGTCCGATTCCAGCAGGTGACGGACAACGAGGCGGGAAGTGGAGAAGAGCATACTCGCTTTTTCGCCCAAAGATACTGCGTACCTTTTCGGGCAAAAAATTAGCACCCAGCCATGCGGTACATCGCTCTCGCACTCTTGTTTTTTCCCGCTTCGTTCTCGCTTCTTTCCCAAAACGCCCCGCCAACGGCTGCTTGCGTCAGCACCTGCACCGGCAATTTGGGCGAAAACATCTTCCCCAACGGCGATTTTGGCAAAGGCACCGCCAATGTGCTGCCCAACGACCCAGGCTTCGCGCCCGGATACCTGTACCAGCCCAGCCCACCACCCAACGACGGCTACTACACCATCGGCAACAACACGACTCCCTGGGGCTGGTTTGCTGCCAACGACTGGATCAACATCAAAGACAACAGCCCCGACCCCCTGGGCTACATGATGGTCGTGAATGCCAGCAACCAACCGGGCCTGTTTTTTCGAAAAAAAGTATCTGTGTGCGAGAGTACCTTGTACGAGTTTTCTATTGATGTGATCTCTGTAAATCCAGCCTTGATACTCAGCAACGTAGTGCCCATTTTTCCCGACCTCACTTTCCTCATCGACGGTGCGGCGGTGTGCGAAACGGGCAAAATCCCCCACGACGGAAAGTGGCACACCTTCCGGTTTTCGTTCACTGCGCAGCCCGGCCTGAGCGAGGTGGAGTTGGCCCTGCGCAACAATGCGCCCGGCGGCATCGGCAACGATCTTGCCATCGACAACATCTCCTTTCGGGCTTGCGGCCCAGAAATCGACCTGCCCGCCACCGCTTTTTTCTGTGCCGAAAAAACCCTCACGCTGCAAGCCAATCTGACCAATTCGCCCTACAACACCATTGTGCATCAATGGCAAAGCAGCCTCAACGCGGGGCAAACTTGGACAACGCTCCCCGGCGCGACCAGCCCGACGCTCAACATCGTTCAGTCTTCGCCCGCCCAGCAGTACCGCCTCGTGGTGGCCAGCACACTGGGCAATTTGGCGCTTACCAACTGCCGGGCCGTTTCGTTCCCCGTCGAACTGATGCTCGAAGACCTCTCGCAGTACAGCATCGGCGGCACCGATACCATCGTCTGCAACGGCGCACCGGGCGTACTGCGGGCAGGCAATTTCGCCCAGTACCTGTGGTCGAACGGGTCAACGTCCGACACCCTCTCCGTGCCAGTGCCTGGCACCTATGCGGTCACGGTGACTTCGGTGAACGGCTGTACGGCAACCGACGATTTGCTGGTGTACGAAACCCAAGTATCCGCCGGGGCCGAGTGGGAAAACCCCGTGTGCGCGGGCGACAGCACAGGCTCGGCGCGGGCCATTGACCTCGGCGGCGGCACCGGCAGCCTCCAGTTTGTACTCGACGGGGGTACTCCGCAGCCCTCGCCTTTTTTCCAAAGAATAGCTGCTGGCCAGCACCTGCTGCTCGTGCGCGACTCGCTGGGCTGCGAAGTAGCCATTGATTTTGCCCTCACCGACCCGCCACCCTACGTCGTCTCGCTAAGCCAAGACCGCTCGCTGTACCTCTGCGATTCGCTTACGCTCACGGTCTCGGCCAACTACCCGCCTGTGTCATACGATTGGTCGCCTGCTACCGGGCTAAGTTGCGACGACTGCCTCGAGCCGCTGGCCATGCCACTGGTCACCTCCACCTATGCGCTGACGGTGACAGATGCGCTGGGCTGCACGGCAGTGGATTCGGTGTCGCTGAAAGTACTGCCGAGGTTAGATGTGTACGCTCCCAACGTGTTTCGTCCCGATATTTCAGAGAACGGCGAAAACAACTCATTTGCCCTTTTTTTGAGTAAAAGTGCGGTATCTGTGCGGCGTTTCGATATCTACGACCGCTGGGGTGGGCTGGTGTTTCGCAGGGAAAACCAACTGCCCGGCGCTGCTGCACTGCGTTGGGATGGCTGGGAAATACAAGGCAAACCCGCCCCTGCTGGGGTGTACGTCTGGCTGGCTGAGGTGGTGTTCAGCGATGGCACGGTGCGGCAGGTGGAGGGAGATGTGCTGTTGGTGCGGTGATTTTCTGTTTCCAGTCATCTGAAATCAATCTACAAGCACATAACTCGTCCGACAAATTTGTTGCCGGACGAATAGAGGTGTGAAAAATGTCCAACCCATTTGCACATCCGGCTGCATACCACACCGCGTACATTCTTTCTGAAAAATGAAATCCCTCTCATTACTCCTGCTCTGCGCCCTTGCTGCCGCGCTCCGCGCCCAGTCGCCCGTTCCAGCCGACACCATGCCCCGACTCTTCGGGGTGCCGCTGGTGTTTTACTCGCCCGACACACGCTGGGGCTTTGGGGCGGCAGGCATCGTCACATTCCGGGGGCAGCCCCTGCGGTCGAGCGTCACGTTCAGCCTCGCCTACACCCAGCGCAAGCAGTGGTTGCTGTGGTTTCCGTACCAAATCTTCGGGCGGCGCGGACGCTGGCGGGCCTACGGGGAACTGGGTTTTTACCGCTACTTCTACCAGTATTTTGGGGTGGGCAACCGCTACCCCTTTGACTACATCGAAACCTACACGGCTCGTTATCCGCGTTTTAGGGTAAATGCGCTGCGACGCTTGGGCGGCCAGCACAGCCTGGGCTTCCGCTACTGGCTCGACGATTACCGCATCGTGGAGAAGCAGGTAAAAGGCGAGATTGCGGAGGCAAAAATTTTGGGCTCTGACGGCGGTTTATCTTCGGCAGTCGGCCCGGTGTGGCTCTACGACAGCCGCGACAACCCGTTTTACCCCCGAAAAGGCTGGTTGGTGGAAGGCACTTTGTATGGCGAGCACCGCCTCACGGGCAGCGACTTTGCCTACCTCCGGGCCTCGCTCGACGGGGCGGGCTATTTTCCCGTAGGGCCGCGCAATATGCTGGTGGTGCAAGTGCTGGCCCAGTTCACGGCAGGTGGGTCGCCGTTTTTTTCGCTACCGCAAATAGGCGGCACCCGGCTGCTGCGCGGCTACCCGGCCGGCAAATTCCGCGACCGGCACTTGCTCCTCGCACAAGCGGAATGGCGATTCGCCTTACTTTGGCGGCTGAAAGGAGCGGCCTTTGCCGGGGCGGGCAGCGTGTTCGGCTCGCCGGGCGAGGTGCTGCGCTGGCGGCCCAACGGCGGGGCGGGCATCCGCTTCGAGGTCGACCGCAAGCAGCACATCCACTTTCGGGCAGACTACGGCTTCGGCGAAGGGGTGTCGGGGTTTTACCTGACGGTGGGGGAGGCGTTTTGACAACCCCACCCCCGACCCCTCTCCTAAAAAGGAGGGGTCGGGGGTGGGGCTGCACTGTCGGCCAGGGGCCGAACACTCGCACATTCAGCAATCAGCATCATGCAACCAACAGCCACAAACATCAACATCTCCATCGTCATACCCGTCCTCAACGAAGCGGCCCGCATTGGCCCGCTGGTACGCTACCTGCGTGGGCATGGGGGCGAGGTGCTGGCCGAGGTGCTGGTGGTGGACAGTGGCAGCCAAGATGGCACTGTCGGCCTGGCTGCTGAGGCGGGAGCAGTGGTGGTGCGTTGCGATGTGTGCAGCCGGGCGGCGCAGATGAACGCTGGCGCGAGGGCTGCGCAGGGCGAGGTACTGTATTTCGTCCATGCTGACACGTTGCCGCCTACATCGTTCGCTGCCGACATCCGGGATAGTATGGCCTCCGGCCATGTGATGGGTTGCTACCGCTACCGCTTCGATTCGCCTGGTTTGTTGTTGAAAATCAATGCTTTCTTCAATCGATTTCACTGGCTGTGGTGCCAAGGCGGCGACAAGACGTTTTTTATTAGGCGGGAAATTTTTGATGCGCTGGGCGGCTACGACGAGCACTACGTCATCATGGAGGAGTATGATTTCCTGCGCCGTGCCATGCCGCGCTACCCGCTCCACATTGTGCCAAAATACGCTGTCGTGTCGGCTCGCAAGTACGAAGTTAACGGTTGGCTGCGGGTACAGTGGGCGAATGCTGTGGTGTTTCGGCTTTTCCGAAAAGGTGCCGACCCGCAGGAGATGCGGGCGGCGTACAAGCGGCTTTTGAAGTGATTGGTGGAGTGGTGATTGGTGGAGTGGGCACCCGATGTACCAATCACCAATCAACCAGTCACCTTACTTCAATTCCCCCATCTTCCCTGCCGCTTTCAGCAGTTTCAATACGGCCAATTTGTAACCGAAGGCCTGTTGCCAGTAGTTCGTTTCGGCTTCGGAGCGGGCGGTCTGGGCGTTGAGCAGATCGGTGAGCGATGCTACACCTTCCTTGTACTGCAACATCAGTTTGTCGGTGATTTCGCGGGCCAGCGCCACGTTGTCGGTCTGGGCCTGGAGGGCGCGGAGGGCGTTTTGCAGTTGTTCGCTGGCTTGTCGGAATTCGAGCGACTTGGCTTGCACCAGTTGCTGACGGTCTTCATCGAGTTTTTGGCCTTCAAGGCGCAGCAGCCCGGCGCGGCGGTGTCGGCGGAAGCCGTCGAACAGCGGCATCTGGAGTTTGAAGCCCACTGCGGCCATGCCCCACCAGCGTCCGTCGGCACCAAACACGTTGGCGTTGGTGCGCTGGGTCTGGTAGGCACCACTGGCGTAGGCACTGAGCGACGGGTAAGATTCGCCGCCGAGGCTGCGGGTCTGGATGCGGTTGAGTTCCATGTTGCTCAGCAGCAAGCGATGCTCGGTGGTGTTTTCGGGAGACACGGAGAGCGACTGCCAGCGCAGGGAGTCGGCAGCGGGGTTTCCTATCGCGTCCACTGGGTCGAACGGCTCATCGAACGGCACGCCGCAGAGAAATTGCAGGGTTTGGCGCAGCCCGCTGATAGCAGTGAGCAGGTTTTGTCGCTGCGTTTCGAGGTTGGTGCGGGCCACCCGGATGCGCTTCACATCGGTCGGGATGGCGTAGCCGTTGGCGAGTTGGAGTTCAGCCATGCGTTGCAGCGACTCTAATTTTTCCACGTTGGCTTTCACAGCACAGAGAAGTTGTTCGGTCTGCAAGGTCTGGTAGAACACGGCGGCGGTGTTGTAGCGCACCTCGTCGCTGCTGCGCTCGATGAGCAGGTCGAGTATGCTGCGGCTCACGTTGACCGCTGGGGTGCTGCGGCGCAGCGACTCGTTGTAGAGCGGCTGCTGCACGCTGAGCGAGGCACTGAGTTGCCAAGGCTGACCGAAAGTGGCAGGTACGTAACTGCCCTCGGTACGGCCAAACAGTTCGCCGGGCAGGTACTGCGTGGGCAGTATGGGGAAGTAGTCATAACTCAACCCGGCATTGATCTGCGGGTAAGCCGCACTCCGCGCTTCGCGGAGCCGCTGCTCCAGCCCCTGTCGGTCTATCTTGGCCTTTTTGATCTGTGCGCTGTTGGCTAAGGCCAATTCGAGGCTTTCGCCGAGCGTAACCGGGCGGGTACTCTGCGAAGTGAGCAGGTAGGGTAGGGCAAGCAGGGGGATGAGGGCGAGGGTACAACTTTTCATGGTACGAAGGTACGTTGACTACATTAACTGAGCAGCCGTTTCACAATTTCCGAAATCGCCCGCCCGTCTGCCTGTCCCGCTAATTGTTTGTTGGCCGCGCCCATCACCTTGCCCATGTCG
>JAYSUY010001037.1:0-7927 GCA_043718855.1 Saprospiraceae bacterium
TCTGTCAGCAAACGCTGCTTTTCGCTGCCCTCGCCCGGTATCTTTTCTAAAAAATACTTCTGGTACACACCGTGCCGCCGAAACATCATCACCTCTTTCTGTGGAAGCCCTCCGATGGTGGGGTCGCTTTTGTGGGCTATTTCCAACAGGTATTCTAACGGGCGGCTTTTGACCAATGCTTCGTAAGGGGCCAACTCGGCCTTTTGCCGGTCGTCGGCCAACTCGTTGGAAGAAAAGAAGCGAAACTTCGGCTGGCCGCCGCTGCTGCTGTCGAGCACGAACATCTGGTCGGGCTGCCTGTCCCTCAGCACTTTTAGCACACTGATGGGCTGGTTGCCAAGCCAGAGAGTCAGCCACTGGGCGCAGGCATCGCGGAAGCGCTCCAGTTCGCGCAGTTCTTTCTGCTCCTCATCTTGCTCTCTGGTGAGGCTGTCAGGCAGTTCGCCCGTGATGATGCGGATCACGCCGCGCTTGCGGCGCAGTTTCACAAACTGGGCCTCAAAATCCGATGCACTAGCGGGCAGATGTACGATGCGGAAGCGGGCGGGGTTTTCGTCCACCAAGTTCGTCACCTGGTCAGCGTCCAGTAGGTTTTGCCCTTTCCAGACGTGGAATATTTTTTTCAAAAAACCTTGTGCTGGAAACCCCTTCACCATACTGCGCAGTTCGGCATCGCGCACCGGGTTGGCAGCCCCGTCGTCCTCCTGCGGCAGAGGCGGCAGGAGGCTTTTGTTGCGGATGAACTCAAAGTCCAAATGCTCTCCCGGCGTGGCTTGCTCGTCGACTTCGCTGCAAGCGGGCAAGGCCCAGGGGTAAAACAGTTTGTCGCGCTCGGTGTCTTGGTCAGTAGGCCGGTGGATGCTGTCGAAGCCGTTCTGGACGCTGGAAAAATTGTTGTTGAACAGCATGGCCGCGCACACCTTGTCCTGATAGGTACCGCCGAGTTTGGGCGCGATGCCGCTGTCGAAGAGTTCGCCTTCGAGGCTCCTCCATTTTTTCAGTACCACATGCTCGCTGGTGTCGTCGGACATCAGGCGCGAGGGCGCGTTGATCCAGATGCTAATGCGGAAGAGCTCCTGCTGGCTGCTGCCCGGCAGGCTGCAAGGCTGCACGCCGACGCTGAGCGTGAGGCCCTCGTCACGCAGGACGATGAGTTCTTGGCGGTTGTAGTGCTTTACGTTGCGGATCTCGTTTTCGAGCATCGTGAACAGGGCATGCTTGCCCACCACCCCGCCAGGCAGGAAGATGCGGATGTTTTTGAGCGTTTTTTTGAGCGCGTTCAAGTCTTTGCCCGGATGCACGAACACGCTGCCCAGTTCGTCGCTGTCGGCCTCAGCGGATTGGGGCGAGACGGGGTCTTGCGGGTCGAGCAGGTTCACCTCCGCGAGTATGCCCTCGCAGGCGATGCGCTTGCGCACGGGCTGGGCTGGGTCGGCTGGGTCGGCGAGGGAACCAGTGGCAGGCTCGTACACCACCACCCGCAGCCGCACATGCTGGATGTCCTCCGTCTTGGCGATGGTGCCGATGTAGAGCGGGTTCTGCATGAAGTCGTGCCACAGGATGTTGTAGAGGCTGCTGACCATGCCGCCCACGTTCACTTTGCGGGTGATGCCGCTCCAATACGCGCCTTTTTCCATCAAAAACTGGAACATCGGGTAGATTTCCCGCGATAGGTGGCCGCGATAGCTCACCATCTTGTCGCCGTCTTCTTCCCGGACGCTGGGTGGGGTTTCGCCTTCGGGCAGGGCGACGGGGGCTTCGGCGGGCGGGTTGGGGTTGTGCAGGGCGAGAAGCTCGCGGAGTTCCTCTATCGCCGCGCTGTTCAGTTCGTCGCGCTCCAAGAGGTCAAACACCATCGCCCAATCTACTTCTGAATCGGGCTGTCCGAGCCGCTTGGCGCGCTGGCGGAACCACCAGGTGAGGGTGGTGAGCGAGTGTGCGCTGACGTTGTGGGCGTAGGAGTCCACGAGGATGAATACGATGGCGTGGACGATGTAGAGCTGGTAGATTTTGCCGGGTACGCCGTCGCTGAGTTGGAAGCGCAGCCGGAAGTAGGTGTCGTGGTGTCGGTAGTAAGACAGCAACTCCAACTCTTTCAGCAACGGGTTTTGGTTTTTCCTTTCATAAAAATCGGGCCGCTCCACGAGAGTCAAGAACTCTTTGATGGAGGATATTTTTTCCATGTTCTCACCCACTACATCCCAGTCTAAGAACATCCCATCGTACTCTACCGTGAACAGGCGGAGCAGCACCCAAAGATTGCTCTGGTCACGGACACGGCTCTCCCATTTTTTCTTAAAAATAATGTGGGCAATGCCGTCCAAGTCGCCAAAGCCGATCAGAGGGATGGAGGCATATAGGTCGTTCTCGATGTCGAAGTAGGCACTGAGAATGGCTTTTTCACTATCGAACCAGTAGAGTTCATCTTCACGCGGCGGAGCATCGAAATAACTTTTCAGGGTATTGATGTCAAGGTTTCCCAGCCCATATTCCCCCTTTTGGAAAGAGGCATAGTAGCCAGAACCGACCTTTGTTTTTTGAGAACCAATCAGAGTACCTGACAAGGTTGCCCAAGATTTTTCTAATTCTGGCTTTTCTCCGCCCCACCTTTCCAGCAATTCTCGTTGCTTCCCGATGCCTGAATAGATGAGCTCAACATCCTCAGTGCGGTTAATTCTTTTGTACTCTTGGCGATTGAGCGTGTTCAAGATGATCGTGAATTCTTGGTCGCCAAGAAAAAGCAGATTTTCCGCTACGGCGTGTAAGCGATCCTGTAAAGAATTGAAGAAGTCCCCTGGGCGGGTGAGCGCATAGACGTTCCGAGTTAGATCAGGGTTGTCAGGGTTGCTGTCAGCGTTGTAGATGTAACGTGTGTCGGGCAGCAGGGTCGAAGGCTGGAGTAGGTTGCTCATGATCGCTTTTTTACTGGTAGTATTCGTTCAAAATCGTGCAGATAGCGCGTTCTAAGTGCCATCGTGTTCAGGTTTTCTAAAAATTTTGACATCGGGTTTTTAGGATTTAAATAGCTGCCTAAACCATCGGCAATCTCTGCCACAAGAGGAATGGAATGTTTCCGAAGTGCATCTTCAAACCGCTTGCAAATCTCCATCCCCGGCAGTTTTATCAGGTTTTCACAGACCCCATCGGGGTTCTCCTGAAAAAAGAAAAACATCGGCAAGGTGATGTTCTCCTTGCGCAGATCGCTGAAAGCGTCGTCTGCATCTTTGGCTACGGTGGTATGTCCAAACTCGGCGGGCATGAAGTCATTGTTGTCGTTCACGAACTGGCACATCATGCCATAGTGCCCGGCAAATCTACTCAGCTGCTCCCGCTCCGCCCCTCGGTAGCCCAGCAAGTCCATCACTAATTCCGCCCCCAGAACAAATATTGCGGCTCCAGTCAGGTAGACCCTTCGAAGGTAAAAGCGCACGAACTGTTCTTTTGAAGCGTCCACCCCGGCGGCTTTGATTTGTTCCCAAAACTCGGTGATGAGGTCGTGATCAAAAAAAGCCTCGGTTTCTGCACTCATCATGGGTGGTTCTGGCAGCCCTTCGCGGAAACTTTTAAGGCTGCTCCATGTCTGCTCCGCAAACTGCCCCATGTCCACAAACTGAAACATCCTCCGCAGGCTCTCGCACAAAACCTCCCTGTGCGACCAGTCGGTGGGGAACACCGACTTCGCTGCGTAATCGTACAGGAAATCCTTCAGGTAATGTCCAGCCAGCAGGTTGAGACGAATCTTGTGCAGGTCAGGTTGACCATCCTTCAACACCCCGCCCTTGCCGTCCAGAATTTGGTTTTCGTAGTATTGCACACAGATGACCCCTTCGAGGATCAGGGGCAACTGGGTGTGAAAGAGTTTGTCGTCAAAAGTTTGAATACCAATGCCTTCTAGCCGTGCTTGCTCCACAACGTACTCGTGAACCATCCTGATGAAAGGCCCCCGAATGCTCAGTTTTTGAGACTGCTTTTCGAGCAGGTCAAAAGCGGTTTGAGAAAAAAGAGGGTGCAGATTCAATGCTGCACATGCTCTTTCGAGTTCTACTTGCAGGTTTTTCCGGGTCCCCTCCATGATGCTTCGGCGCTTTCTATTCATAGGGCAAACGGTTACATGGTCAGTAAGCACAGTGTTGTGACGACACAATGTTACTGGCAATAAACATATCTGCCAAAAAGAGACTGGTGTGTTTCCATAGGTTTAACCTTCGAGTCAGCCCCACTCCGTCTCCACCTCCATCGCTTGCCCCTGCTCCACCTCCCAAATCCGGTCAGCAAGCATCGTAATCGCGGGCAAATCCCCGCAATCGCGCACCACGAAAGCGGGCAGGATGCAGCTGGCTGCATTGTGCTGGCGCAGGAAGCGCAGCAGGTCGAGGATGAAGGAATCCGTGTCGTCTTCAGCCCAAGGGGAATCGAAGACCAGCACCGCTTCGCGCTGAAACAGCACAGCATACAAGGTTTGCAAGCGGAGGCGTTCAGCGGGGGTGAGCGAGGCAAGCTGCTGGTGGGCGACTTCGAGCAGGCCGGAGGCTTCCATAATCTCCGAGGCGGAAAAGCCTTGTACGCCTGACATCCATTCGTCCACCTTTTGATACGCCTTTTTGGTGGAATTGGATTCCGGGCCGAGGCAAGGACGGGCGCAGTTGATCCGTGCGTTGCTCAGCGCGGGCTGATGCGCGAAGGAGAAGTAGCAAGAAGGAATCACGCCTTCTTCAGCATCCTCAGCATCCTTGTTCAGCACTTGCACCAATTCGCCGGGCGACACGATGATCTCGGTCGGCTTGGCATAGCGCACGGTGGGAATATGTTTTTCATCAATGGTCATAATCTCCTTTGGTAGGATGATTGAGGTTTGGTCAGGTGGCACTGTCATGAGCGAGCGGGAAAGCGGATGAGGATAAAAATAAGTCAGCGTTTTGTGGCTGCTGAACAATGGGCTATTTCTGTTCCAGTTTTTCATTTTGTGCTAAGTTGTTGATTATGAATTTTTTAAAAAAATACGACAAAGGCGTGGCCGATTTTCAGGCCCTGTATCCGACTTTTTATCGGCAAAAATCCGATAAAAAGTCGCGTGTCCGGCTTCCCAAAAGTTTGCACTTCCGGGAAGCCAGACACCCTGTCTCAGTGCAAGAACGCGAGGTACAGTACCACGCCCAGCACCACCACGATGAGCGTCACCCAAGCGGCTTCGCGGTCGCGGCGGCGCTCGCGGTAGTCCTCGTAGCGTCGCTGCCACTCGCGCTCTTGGCGCCGCCAGTCCCAGGGGCTGCTCAGGCGTTCGAGTTCGTGGTGTTCATCGTAGTCCACGAAGCGACGGCGCTCATCGAAGCTCGACTGATCAAAGATTTGGTAAAAGAGGTAGGCTGCGGCGAGAATGACAAATGCGGCTAACAACATGGGAGGTAGAATTTAGCAATGAAGAAATCGGTTGGGTTTCGTGGCGCAGTGCAGCGGTGTTCGTGTGCAGCCTTGCGCTTTCCTTCTCTTTGCTATTTCTGTTCCATTGTATGCCAATAGGCTCAACCTACTGAAAGTCAATTTTTTAGAAAAATTATCAAAAACCGACATCCGATTTCCTCTTCAAGTCACCCGATTTTTTATCGGCTCCGACCTGAAAAAATTCGGCCCCGAACATCCAACGGCCCAAGCGGTGTATCGCCTGAGCCGTTGAAGTATATTCAGTGATGAGATTTATGAATCTACTTTGATTCACGAGGTGAATAAGGAGTCTGTTTCCCGGGCAACTTCATCTCCAACTTTTCCAGCGCTTCCACCATCGTTTTGGCAATGAAGTTGTCACGGTACCAGCGGTTATCCACCGGGCAGATGTGCCAGGGCGTAGTGCTGTGGTGGATGGCCCATTCGTAGGCAGCCATATACTCATCCCAAAGTTTGCGCTCTTCCCAGTCGCCGTCGTTGTGCTTCCAGAATTTGGACGGGTCATCCAGCCGCTCTTGGAGTTGCACCTCCTGCTCTTCCTTCGAGATGTGCATGTAGAATTTGAAAATCAGCGTGTTGTTGTCGAAGGCCAGCAAATCCTCGAAGGCGTTGATGGCTGCCATGCGCTTTTGCACCCGCTCTTCCGAGATCCATTTGTGCACGCGCTGGATGAGGATGTCCTCGTAGTGGCTGCGGTTAAAAATGGTGACCATGCCTTTTTGCGGTGCCCAGCGGTGCACGCGCCACAGGAAATCTTGGGCCAATTCAGCCTCCGTCGGTTTTTTGAACGACACCAGGTCGAGACCTGCGATCGTGCAGTCGCGGAACACGTTGCGCACAGCGCCGTCTTTGCCGCTGCCGTCCATGCCTTGCAGTACTACGAGTATGGAGTACTTGCCTTCAGCATACAAGGTGTGTTGCAACTCGCCGAGGCGCTCTACGAGGGCTTCGGTTTCCTCTTTCAAATCGGCTTTTTTTAGGCCCTTCGGTGCGC
The DNA here is from genome assembly GCA_043718855.1 of Saprospiraceae bacterium. Taxonomy (GTDB): domain Bacteria; phylum Bacteroidota; class Bacteroidia; order Chitinophagales; family Saprospiraceae; genus M3007. The sequence continues at coordinate 6,434 of JAYSUY010001037.1, forward strand.
CTGTGGGTATGGCTGAAAGTTTGAGCATACTTTAAAAATGTGGTCAATGTGGGGAAATATGGTCAATCCCGATTCATCGGAACAAGTTGTGAGGGGAATGTGGTCAATGTGACGCTCGCTCCTCACGATCTCACCTCTCACCCCTTAGTTGTTGAGCATCACCGGCATGACCAGCATCAGAATTTCGCGGTCAGTATTGTTCTCTTCCACTGGGGTGAGGATGCCCGCGCGGCTCGGCGTGGAGAGATCCATGCGCACCTCGTCGCCATCCAGCACACCCAGCATTTCAGCCAAAAACTTGGCGTTGAAAGCGATCTTCATGGGAGTACCCTCGTAGGTGCAGGCCATCTGCTCGGTGGCTTCGTTGGAGAAGTCGAGGTCTTGTGCGCTGACGGTCAGGCTCTTATCATTGATATCGAGTACCACTTGGTTGGTGGTTTTGTTGGCGTAGATGGCAATGCGCTTGAGCGAGTTCTGGAAATCCGAGCGGCTCACCACCATGTTGTTGGGGTTGTCCACCGGGATGACGGCGTTGTAGTCCGGGTAGCGGGCATCGATGAGGCGGCACACGAGATTCATGCTGCCGAAGGAGAAAAATGCATTGGCTTTGTTGAACGAGACCGTCACGCCATCGTTGGCGGGCAGGGCGTTTTTGAGCAGGTTGAGGGCTTTTTTCGGGATGATGAACGTGGTGCTGACCTCGCCAGCCAAGTGGTGGGTGCTGTATTTCACCAACTTGTGCGCGTCGGTGGCGACGCAGACGAGTTTGTTCATCTCGATTTGGAAATATACCCCGGTCATGGCCGGGCGCAGTTCATCGCCGGAGGTAGCAAATATGGTTTTGCTGATGGCTTCGAGCAGGTACTGGCTGTTGATTTTCACCGTCTCCACCGTGTCGGCTTCGGGGATATTGGGGAAGTCAGCGCCGTTTTCGCCCGCCAATTTATACTTGCCGTAGGAAGATGTGATCTCGATCCCCCAGTTCTCTTCATTCACCGAAAAAGTGACGGGTTGCTGCGGCAGGGCTTTCAGCGTATCAAGCAGAATTTTGGCTGGCACAGCCACCGTAAAGTCGTCGTCGGCCAGCACTTCGATGGTGGTGGAGATGCTCGTTTCGAGGTCGGTGGCCGCGATGGTGAGTTTTTTGTTTTCGATTTTAAATAAAAAGTCCTCCAAGATGGGCAGCACGGGATTGGAGCCAATGGCACCCGATGCGATTTGGAGTTGCTTCAAAAGTTCGGAAGATGAGACGCTAAATTTCATGCTAAGGTGCTGGTTGTCAGTTATTGGTTGCTGGTTCTGGGTTGTTGGCTATCGGTGAGGGCCGTCATCTGGAGAGGCTGTAAGGCGGCAAAAGTAACTCTCAACACTCGGTTTTCAGCCCCAAAAAACTAACAACTTGTGGAAAAAAATGGCTCGTCAGCCTACTGCCGAACGTAGCGGTGAATACGTTTTGGAAAATCTACCTTTGCCCACACAACGAGATTAGATTTC
>JAYSUY010001038.1:0-7922 GCA_043718855.1 Saprospiraceae bacterium
TCATCCGCCAAGACGACCCGACACGCCCTAAGTTCGGGCTGGCGATGGGCTTTGAGTTCGATGAGGACAACGGCACGTATCCCTACACACCCGCCTATGCCGTGCTGCAACTCAAAGACTTCGGTTGGGGCGGCATGGAGTTCGACCCGCGTGACACCTGCAACTACACGGGCGTATCCAACGCCGTGAGCGACGACTTGCAGATCGAGATCGACAGTTTTAGTAACGGGATGATCTATGGGCGGTTCAGCGGACTGCTGCTCAGCGGCTCCGACAAGATGGCCTCGCTGGAGGAAGGCTGGTTTGCAGTGAAGGTGTACCTGAAATGAGCAGGGAGTTTGAAGATTGAAGTTCGAGAGTTTGAAGTTTTGCTCTGCTCCGGTGTTGCCTTGCTGCCGCAAAGCATTGACTATCAAATTCCTTTGCTCCACCGGAAGACTCAATCGCAGCGCTCAACTTCGAACTTTCAAACTTCAAACTCTCAAACTTCAAACTTCAAACTTCCTTGGGCACCACCTCCGTTTTTTCCCCAAAGTACTGCGCAAACTTCGCCATGTCTTCTGCCATGTCCTTGTTTTGTGTGGCTTTCAGGTACGTTTCGCTGAGCGAGCGCAGTATCTGGTACATGAAGCGGTCCATCTCAGTGACCTGCAACTCCTTCGTCCACAGATCGATGCGCAGCGTGTCGCGGTGTTCCTTATCGAAGAGAGCGACGGCCATCGCCTTGCAGGGTTCGAGCGCCCCATTGTTGCGGTCGCTGGCACCCCATTCGATCTGCACGGGTACTTGTTCGGCGTTCAGGCCGACGCGGATGGTAATGTCGCTGGTTTTGGTTATTTCATTCATTGTGTTGATGTCTTTTTAAAAGCGTGGCACACCTCTGAGATGTGCCACGCTTAATTTTTAGCAGTGAACTCGTCCGACGATTTAGATTCGTCGGACGAGTATGGCACAAAGTTAAACGTTGGGGTAAATCTTCCCCGGATTCAAAATCCCCATGGGGTCGAACACCCGCTTGATGTCGCGCCGGAGGCGCATTTCGGTTTCAGAAAAAACGATGTCCAAGTAAGGTTTTTGTACCAAGCCGATGCCGTGCTCGCCCGAAATCGTGCCGCCTACGCTGTGTACAAACTGGAAAATTTCGCGGATGCCCTGCGTCACCGTCACGCCCCAGGCGCGTTCATCCAGCGAGCCGCGCAGGATGTTGACGTGCAAATTGCCATCCCCCGCATGGCCGTAGCACACCGACTCGAAGCCGTAGCGCGCGCCCACGTCCTTCACGGTTTTGAGCAAGCGGGGCAGTTCGGCGCGTGGAACTACGGTGTCTTCCTCCTTATAAATCGAGTTGGTTTTCACCGCATTCGCCACGTTTCGGCGGAGTTTCCAGAGCAAAGTTTTGGTGGCATCATCGTCGGCGAAAAAGATTTCCCCGCAGGCGTAGCGCTCCAGTACCTGCGTAATCGTCTCCGCGTCAGCGAGCAGGCTGTCGATATGGAAGCCATCCAACTCAATGAGGAGGTGAGCCGCGTCGTCGTCGCCGATGGGTACGGGCGTTTCGCCGACGTAGCGCACGGCCCAGTCAATCGCGTTGCGCTCCATGAATTCCAGCCCCGATGGGGTCACGCCCGCCTGGAAGATAGCCGCCACCGCAGCACACGCGCTCTCCGATGAGCGGAACGGCACGAGCATCAGCAAATTCTGGGTAGGGTAGGGCTGGAGTTTGAGGACGATTTTGGTGACGATGCCCAGAGTGCCTTCGCTGCCCACGATGAGTTGGGTGAGGTTGTAGCCTGTGCTGTTTTTCAGCGTGTTCGCGCCCGTCCAGATGATTTCACCGCTCGGCAGCACGACTTCGAGGTTTAGCACATGGTCTTTCACCACGCCATATTTCACCGCCTTCGGGCCGCCCGCGTTGGTGCTCACGTTGCCGCCGATGAAGCTCCAACCCCGGCTACTGGGGTCGGGAGGGTAAAACAAACCCTTGTCTTTCACCGCATTCTGCAAGTTTTCAGTGATCACGCCCGGCTCCACCGTCACCTGGAAGTTCGCCTCGTCGATCTTCAGAATCTGGTCGAAGCGCTTCATCGAAATCACCAGACCGCCTGCTATCGGGAGTGCGCCGCCAGCCAGCCCGCTGCCCCCCCCGCGCACGGTGACGGGGATGCGCTCGCGGGAGCAGATGCGCATCAGGGCGCTCACTTCATGGGTGTTGGCGGGCATGGCCACTGCTTCGGGAAGGAAAACGAGGTCTTCTGTCTCGTCATGGCCATGTTCGAGGCGGGCGGTTTCGTCCGTCAGCAGGTAGCGTTCGCTCACTGCGGCCTGCAATTCAGCCAGCGTGGAAGCGGATATGGGGGGGAAGGCGTTACTTTTGCCGGAGGTCGTCATGGTCGGTGTTATCGTCATTTCGTCATAGGTCATTGGGTCATTTTAAGTGAATCGTGTCATTCAGAGGCTACAGGCCGCTGAATGACACGATGTTTTTGCCAAAAATCTATCGGGTCATTTTATCAAATATGCTACACAAACTACTCTACGCTCTCCTCGCAATTTGCTGTCTATCAACGGTAAACGCCCAAAAATTTCCAGAACACCAAGAGCCGGACGAACCGCGCAACAAAGGTAAAGCGATTTTGCTCCAGATGTCTTTTGCCAGCCACATTCCGGGGGGCGACTTGGGCACCCGCTTTGGCCGCAACCTCGCATTTGGCGGCGGGCTGGAATATATCACGGACAACAACTGGATTTTTGGCGCAGAAGGCCACTACCTTTTTGGCAACACGGTGAAGGAAGACCCGCTCGCCATCATCCGCACCGACGCGGGCGACATCATCGGCAACAACATGCTGGTGGCCTCGGTGGTGCTGCGGCAGCGCGGCCTTTACGTAGGCGCGGTGGGCGGTAAGTTGCTGACATTCAGTGACAAACGCTCTGGTCTTCGGCTTACATTCGGAGCAGGGCTGCTGCGCCACCGCATCCGTTTACAAGACGACTCGCGCACTGTCACTCAAATCACAGGTGACTACGCCAAAGGTTACGATCGGCTCACAGGTGGCTTGGCACTGCAACAGTTCGTCGGTTGGCAGCACCTGGGTAGCCAGCGCCGCTCCAACTGGATGCTCGGTTTTGAGTTCAATCAGGGCTTCACTAACTCCCTGCGTGACTGGGATTTTACCGAAAAACGAAAACTCGACAGCGGTCGGATTGACCTGCGCATCGGCATCCGGGCGGCTTGGGCCTTGCCGTTTTACCAAAAAAAATCATCTGATATTTTCTATTGACACGATGACAATGGGACACGGGTTAGACAGATTGAACGGATAAAAACAGATTTTAAAGAGAATCCGTCCTAATCCGTTCAATCTGTCTAATCCGTGTCCCATTGTCATCGTAAGCGACAAAAACCCGCCCACGCCTTGAAAATCGCCATCAATACCCGCTTCCTCCTCCCGCACCGACTCGAAGGTTTCGGTTGGTACACCCACGAAATCGTGCGGCGTATGGTGCAGCAGCACCCGGAGGACGAGTTCATATTTTTGTTCGACCGGCCCTTCGACCCGCGCTTTGTGTACGGCCCCAACGTCACGCCGCTTGTGCTGTTCCCGCCCGCCCGCCACCCAGTGTTGTGGTGGCTGTGGTTTGAGCAAGCCGTGCCACGCGCCCTACGAGAGCATCGTGCTGACGTGTTTTTTTCGCCCGATTCCTACCTCAGTCTGCGCTCCGAAGTGCCGACGGTGATGACCTGCCACGACATCGTGCCGCTGCACCGACCGGAGGGCATCCCCTTCGCTACGCGGAAATACTACCAGCACTACCTGCCCAAGTTCCTGCACCGAGCCGACCATGTGCTGACGGTCTCTGAGTACGTCCGGCAGGACATCGCGCAGACCGTCGGGCTGGATTTGGGCAAAATCTCTGTGGCCTACAACGGCTGCCGCGAGGTGTTTGTACCAATTCAAGAAATTGAAAAACAGACGATTAGGCAACAATTTGCCAATGGGCAGGAATACTTTTTTTACACCGGAGCCATCCACCCGCGCAAGAACATCCCGCGCCTCATTCGCGCTTTCGAGGTATTTAAAAAACGCACCGCCTCACCGGCAAAACTCCTGCTTGCGGGCCGCTTGGCTTGGCAAACCGATGAGGTAACTGCCGCGCTGGAACAGTCCGCCCACCGCTCCGACATCCACCTGCTGGGCTACGTCCCGGAGGAAACCCTGCCCAAACTCATGGCCGCCGCGCTGGCACTGACCTACGTTTCGCTCAGCGAGGGCTTCGGCCTGCCCATGCTCGAAGCGATGCATACTGACACGCCTGTGCTGGCAGCCAATGCTACTTGCCTTCCCGAAATCGCAGGCGACGCGGCCCTGCTGGTGGACCCGCTCTCCGAAACGGCGATGGCCCATGGGCTAGAAAAACTGTGGACAGACCGCGATTTTGCGCAGCAGTTGGTGGAGCGTGGGCGGGTGCAGCGGGAGCGATTCAGTTGGGATGTGGCGGCGGAGCAGGTGTACGGGGCGTTGCGGGGGGCTGCCAATACTCAGAGGTGCTGATTCGTTTGGTCGCTTCATCAAAATTTTCACCGACATGGATAATCACCAAAAATGGATTTGGACAGTACTGATTATGAGTGCGTTGTGTTCATCCTGCGCTCCGGCCGCAGAGAAAGTAAAACCCGCTGCGCTCATTTTTGACCCTGAGCCGATTCGGCAATTGATGTTGTACGACAAGGACTTTGTAGTGCCTTACAATAGGGACCGGGAGGATTTGGAACGTCTGATCAAACAACGAGACAGCATTTCCCTTCCAGCACTTGGGCTTACGGCTTTTGTCTTCCTCTGGGGCGGAGAAGTTGGAGGCCCATGGGATCGGATTCTTTGCTTCTGCAAGGACACTGGCCAGTATCGTCAACACCAGTTTACCTACACGGGAGAGTATGCCATGACGCGCATGCGCGGAGGCCGCCTTCCTGAAACCGGGGAGCAAAAGGCCTTGGGGATGCAACTGTCGCAGTTGGTCGTAGAGTTAGGCCCCGATATTTACTTGAATCGAGGTAAAATGGAGCAACTGCTTTTGGCAACCATGGAAGAACTCTTGGGATGTCCCAGAATTAGACAATCCTTGGTGGACAGTCTTGAGACCGGAGATTTGTCTGCTGGTTATGTCGGCAGTTTTGATTTTTCCACATTTCACCCAACTCCTAAAAAATGCTTGGACAACATCCGCTATTTGGTCAAATCATACAAGAACCCTGATCCAAACGTATATTTCTTTGAAGGTGAACTGATCAATGGTTTCTGGAAGGCGACCATTCGGGTGGTTGATCATACGGGGAGATACTGTATTGATTTAGAGTATTTGAATGGAGAATGCGCATACACGTTGTGGCTGTAAAAATCAAACCTCCCCAAATCCCGACCTTCGCCCCATGCGCGTCCTCCACCTCTTCAACACCTACCTACCCTCCACCCTCAGTTCGGTTGCGCAACTGCTGGGCCATCTGCCGGATGGTCAGGTAGAAATCGCTGCGCCCTGGGTCATGCACGGCCAGTTTTACGACTCTCGCCACCGCTACTTGGTGTTTCCGCCGCAGCGGTGGCTGTTCCCCAGCCTACGCACTGAGTTTGAGCAACCACGCTGGCAGCGACTGTTCACCGGCTCGCAGCGGTACCTGCCAACGTATCGGACTTGGCTGGCGCAACAACTGAGAAACGACCCGCCCGATGTGCTGCACGCCCACTTCGGTCCGACGGGCTGCCACTACCTGCCGCTGGCGCAACGGCTTAACCGCCCGTTGGTGGTCACGTTTTACGGATTCGACTACACCCAACTGCCCCGCCAACGCCCGGTTTTTCACGAAAAATACCGCCACCTATTCCGTGAAGCAGCCCTCGTGGTAGCACCCAGCGAGGCAGGCCGCACACTGCTGCAAACGATGGGCTGCCCAGCAGAAAAACTCGCCATTGTGCCGTTCGGTCTGCACTTGGAGCAGTTTCCCTTCGTGCAGCGCCACAAGCCCGCCGGGCAACTTCGGCTCGTGCAAGTCGCCTCGTTCACCCCCAAAAAAGGCCACCTCACCACCCTCGAAGCCTTCAGGGTAGCCCTGACTGATTGCCCCAGTTTGCACCTCACACTGGCCGGCGAACACCTTGACTCAGCCCTCGTGCAGCAAGTGGGACAGTTCATCAAAACCTACAATTTGCAGCAGCACATCACCTGGTTGGGCTTTATGCCACACAGCCGCGTGGCTGATTTTTTGACCGATTTCGATGCCTTTATTCACCCCAGTTGCCACGCCCCCGATGGCGACCATGAAGACACGCCTGTCGTGCTGCTCGAAGCCCAAGCCACCGGGCTGCCCGCGCTGGCGACTACGCATTTCGGGCTACCCCGGGCAGTGCTGCACGGCCAAACGGGCCTGCTCGATGCCGAGTACGACGCGCCCGCGCTGGCCGACCACATCCGCCGCTTGTACTGGATGAAAAACACTGAATACCAACAGTTTAGCCAAAATGCCCGCCGCCACATGGAGCAAAATTTTGACGTAAAAAACAGCGCGAAAAAACTACGCGACCTCTACGACCTCATCACTCATCACTCATAACTCCCCCTTGCGTCTCCTCATCCTCACCGCTTGGTACGCCCCTTTCATCCACCCCCGCGCCCACCGTTGGACGGCATTGGCGGAGTATTGGGCCGCGCAGGGGCATGAGGTGCATGTCGTGTGCGGGCGGCTGCGCAAATTTCCGAAGGCGGATTTGGTGAACGGCGTATACGTTCATCGAGCCGGTTTCGACTCGCTCAAAGAAGTTTTTTACCACGCTTTCGGCAGCAAGGCAGCACGGGGCAGAGTAGGGGTGTTGCCTCAAAAACCGACTCTCGTAAGCCGCATGGCTGCATGGCTGTATCGGGCTGTTTGGAAAAACCTGTGCTTCCCCGACGACGCTTGCCTGTGGTATTTTCCAGCAAAAAAACGAGCCGCTCAACTGCTCGAACAGCACCAGTTTGATGCGCTCATCACCGTGTCGCTCCCATTCACGGGTCACCTGATTGGGCTTTCCCTGAAAAAACGCTACCCCAACCTGACTTGGCTGGCCGATATCGGCGACCCGTTTTCCTTCTCACCTAACCCGCTGAACAACAGTTTTTTATTTCAAAAAATAAACCGCCGACTTGAACGCCGCATACTGAAAACTGCTGACCATACCATCGTCACAACCGAAGCCATGCTCCACAAATACCGGGAGGAACTGGGCGAGCGGGCCGTTGGAAAAATGAACGTCATTCCGCCGCTTTTGACGGTCCAACCCAAGGGCAAAGTGCAAAGTGCAAAAGGCAAAGGGCGACTAGTAACCGACAATCAAGAACCAAGAACCAAGAATCAAGAGCCAAGAACCATCATCATAGCCTACTTCGGCGCACTCTACTCACCCGTTCGCAGCCCCGACGCGCTACTGGATTTGCTGGCGAAAACTTTCGCCTTACAGCCCGACCTCCGTGAGCGGTTGGAGGTGCATTTTTACGGGGAAATCTTCCCAGAGTTTTTTAAAAAACTGAGTAGCGAGCCGTGCGTCCGGCTGCACGGACTTTGCTCTCGCAAGGCGGCACACGCGGCCATGCAGCAGGCCGATATCCTGCTCAATATCGGCAACACCACCGACTTTCAACTGCCGAGCAAGGCAGTGGATTACTTGGCTGCGGGTAAGCCGGTGCTGAATTTGTCGTATAAGGAGCGAGACCCGTTCGCGGATTTTTTAGAAAAAAACTTACCCGATAAGTCGCTGATTTTTAACCTAAAAGTGGAGAATAGTAGAGTAGGAGAGGACCCAGTGCGGCGTTGGGTGGAGTGGCTGGGAGCCGAAAAAACGCCAGTGCGGGGAGAGGAGTTGGATCGGCGGTTGGAGCCGTTCAGGTTGGGGCGG
>JAYSUY010001039.1:0-2842 GCA_043718855.1 Saprospiraceae bacterium
CTCAGGTACCGTAACGGCCAACGTGCTGATCAACGGAGTGGCCGCACCCAATCTATTGGCCTTCACCTACGATTGGACACCCGCAGCATTGACTACGCAAAATGTGCCCGTACAGTCTAATGTACCTGCGGGTATGTACAGCACCACCATCACAGATAAAATCACTGGGTGTTTTCAGGTTGCGCAAGGCTCCTTGAGTTCGCCCGCTCCCATCAGCACCCAGAGCAAAACGACCACCGCAGCCACTTGCGTTGGTGTGGAGGACGGCATCATCTCCTACATCGCTCAAGGCGGTACTCCCTTCCCCGGCAGCACTTACGACTACAATTGGTCGTACTCTGAAAGCGGTGTCGCCGGGACATTCAACCCGTTTCTGAAAACAACCGACAACCCCATCGTCATCGCCTCACGGGCTTGCGGCTCCTACCGGGTCACCATCACCGACGCGAACGGCTGCACCTTCATTGATGCGCTGCAAATCGCTTGCGCCCGCACGGTTTCCATTGACCTCGTAGCGAACACTGGCCCCAACTGCGCTGGTGGTTCGGATGGCTCCATCAGCGTCATCGTGACGGCTACGCCGCCTTTTGCCAACCCGACCTATGCGTTTATTTGGGCTTGCCCCGGCTTGGAAACCAGTACAGCCACCACTTCCATCATGTCGCAACTGCCTGCTGGAAACTGTGGTCTTACCGTCATCGAAAGCACTTCCAACTGTACGGACACCGCCACCTTCGTCATCGCCGCTCCACCTAAACTGGTGCTGGATACGGTCAATTTGAAAAACCCCACCTGTCTGCTGCCCAACAGCGGCACCATCACCATCAGTGCCACAGGCGGCACCCCGCTCAACGGCAACTACGCCATGTTCTGGACTGCTCCGCTGACTTCTGGCCTCAACATCAACACTCAGTCGAACCTGAGCCAGGGCATGTACAAAGTCATCGTAGAAGATGCCAAAGGCTGCCACGACTCGCTCGAATTCAAACTTGCGCTGCCACCTGCTCCAGTCATTTCGACCGTCAACGTCACGCAGGTGAAATGCGGCAACGACGGAGCCTTGGAAGCCGTCACCAACGCAACAGGTGCCACCTTTACTTGGCAAATCCTTGGCAGTGCAGCTGTTATCAGCAACACCGCCAAAGCATCCAACCTCAATGGCGGCCAGTACGTAGTCACCGTGAAAGATGCCAACGGTTGTGTCACCATCGATTCCATCCCACTCGCAACGGTGGTGCCGCTTGTGATCGACACCGCCACGCTCAACATCCCGAAATGCTTCGACGATGCCAACGGCAGCATCATACCGACTGTGCTGGGCGGACAGCCTACCTACAAATTTCTGTGGAACACCACGCCCCCCAGTACCCAGCCCGCGCTCAACCTGATCAAAGCGGGGATGTACACCCTGACCGTGACCGACCTGAAGGGCTGTACCGCTACGGAGACCTTCGACCTGAAAAATCCGGCTTCCATCATCGCCAGCTACACCAACGCCATACCGGCCACTTGCTCAGACAGTTGCGACGGCGGTGTGAGCATTGATGTGAAATACTCCGACGGCAGCCCAGGCACTTTTATCTATCAATGGAGCAACCCCAATTTCCCTGCGGACTCCGTTGTGACAGGTATGTGTCCCGGCAACCACACTGTGACTGTGACGGCTACGCTCAACAGTTGCTTCCGCATCGTGGATGTCATCATCGGCAGCCCGCTGCCGATTGAGACCACTAAGTTGGACACCACTCCCGTTACCTGCAACGGGGGCGACGACGGCACCGCGAGCATTGCGGTAAAAGGCGGCACTGCGCCCTACACATTCAAATGGAGCGGCACAGGTGCGATGACCGCTAACGTGAGCAACCTCGAAGCGGGCCTCTACGCAGTGACGGCTACCGACAAAAAGGGCTGTACAAAGGTATTTTCGGTCAGCATACCCGAACCTGCGCCCATCGTGGTGCAAGTTGATCTCAACCTGACCAGCCTGCCCAAGTGCTTCGGCAATGCCGATGGCACAGTAGCGGCCACCGCCACTGGCGGCAACTCAGGCGGCTACACCTACCAGTGGAAAAACGAGAGCACGGGAAATGCCCTGCCATCCACCAACCCGGTGGACGACCTGAAAGCGGGCTACTACTCCGTCACCGTGACCGATCCGAAGGGCTGCACTGGCCAATTGGACAACCTCCTGCTCTCCGATCCCTCTCCGGTACTCGGCTCCTACAAGCCCTATGCTGCTCTCGAATGTTTTGGCGACGAGACCATCCTGAGCATTGATACGGTGTCAGGCGGTGCTGGCGCACCTTACCAGTACAGCGTGGACAACGGCGCGACGTTGCCGATTACGGTGCCGTTCACCATTGGCGGTGGAGAGCACACGGTCACCTACCTCGACCGCATCGGCTGTGAATTCACCGAGACGCTGACGATACCAGAGCCAGCGGAGATCACGGTGAAATTTGACCCCAACGAAATCGAGATCGAATTGGGCGATTCTACCAAACTCATCCCGATCATCACGGGCGCAGGGGTGGACAAGTTTATATGGACACCTGCCACTTTGGTGACCGATCCAGATACGCTCTCGCCGTACACAAAAACGTTTGAATCCACGATGTACACCCTCACGGTGAGCGACGCGAACGGCTGTTCTGGTACGGGCAAAATCACGATCATCGTGGACCCCAACCGCAACGTGTACGTACCTAACGTGTTCATTCCTAGCAACGACAGCGGCACGAACTATACTTTCAACCCGCAAGTGGGCAATGGTGTGAAGGACATCAGTTACTTCCAAGTCTATGACCGCTGGGGTTCACTGATGTACGAGCGCACCAAGTTT
>JAYSUY010001040.1:0-2841 GCA_043718855.1 Saprospiraceae bacterium
CCAAGATACTGAAAAACAACCTCGTAAGTACCACTTGTAAGCGACAATCGGTACTGCCCATCGCCATTGGCGACGGTACCGTTGGTGGAGTTGCGGACATAGATGGAAGCGAAGGGGAGCGGCTCGCCAGCCTCATCTCGGACAGTGCCGGAGAGTTGGGCGAGGGCGAAAAAGGGCAGAAGGAGTCCGCCTGCGCTAAGGCTTCGGCGGATAAAGCGGGTGAAAAACGGGAAGAACTTCATGTCAAAAATTAGGTGGTGAGGCAAAGTGGCTCAAAGGTTGAGCGACCTTTTGGAACAAAAAAACTGAGGGTTGGGCTTTTAACCCGGCCTTAACCTGCGCGGCAACTGTATTGTACGACGAAACACCAGTTTCGTTAGATTCGCAAAGCATCCCCGAAACTCGTGTTTCGGAAATTCTACGTCGAAACACCAGTTTCGCCAGCACGAACCCGAAACGGGTGTTTCGGTATACACTACACAACACTTCCAAAATGGGCTTGCTCGAACACTTCAAAAAAAACGCAGCGGCACTCGGCCTCGCTGCCGACGGCTCCCCTGCCCTACTGGCCGTGAGCGGCGGTGTGGATTCGATGGTGCTGGCACACTTGTTCCAAGCGGCTGGCCTGCCCTTCGGCATCGCGCACTGCAACTTCCAACTGCGCGGCGAGGAGTCTGACGGCGACGCGGTTTTTGTAGAAAAAACGGCTGCTGAGTGGGGTGTCTATTTTTTTGTAAAACGTTTTAAAACAGCGACTTACGCTACACATCACGGGGTTTCTATCCAGATGGCTGCCCGCGACTTGCGCTACGCTTGGTTTTCCGAAATCTGCCGCGAACACGGCTTTGCCCGCCTCGCCACTGCCCACCACCTGAACGACGCGGTGGAGACAATGCTGCTGAATTGGGTGCGGGGTACGGGGCTGCGGGGAATGTCCAATGCCCAATTTTCAATGTCCAATGTCCAAATTCCAACGCCCCAGGTTCCTCCTTCACCTGTCGAGACCCCAGTGGAGTCGGGCAACTTCAAACTTCAAACTTCAAACTCTCAACTTTTTCGCCCCCTCTCTTCCACCCCTCGCGCCGACATCGAAGCCTACGCCCGCGCCCACAACATCGCTTGGCGCGAAGACCTCAGCAATGCCAGCGACGACTACGCCCGCAACTTTGTGCGCCACCATGTGGTGCCGCTGCTGACGGAGTTGAACCCGAATTTTCTCAACACTACAGAACGAAATATGCGGCGGCTGGGCGAGGTGCGGGCGAATTATGAGTGGTTGCTGGAGAAGCATTTTGGGTCGAACACGGACATCTCCAAATCGCTTCTAAGAGACTTGCCCGCCCCACGCCAAGCCCTGCACGAACTCCTCCGCCCCTACGGCTTCACCGAGGAACAGTGCCGCCAACTCGCTGATAATCTGGATCATATCGGTCTGGAACTACACAGCGGCCTCGGCTGGCGGGCGCTCAACGACCGGGGAAAAATCATCGTTGCGCCGCCCGATGGCTCGGAACTTCAAACTTCAAACTTCAAACTTCAAACTATCTCAGAAAACGATTTAATGGTCTCCCTCCCCGATGGCTCGCGGCTGGTGCTGATGCCCTCCGAGCCGCAGCCGCCCTTCCCCGATGGCCGCGACGCGGTGCTGGTGGATGCCGCTCAATTGCAATTTCCCCTCACGCTGCGGGCATGGCAGCCGGGCGACTGGTTTCAACCCTTCGGAATGGGTGGGCAGCGGCAAAAATTGCAGGATTTATTTGTGAATCAGAAACTTACGCGGTTTGACAAGGAGCGGGCTTGGGTGCTGGAAAACGGCGATGGTGCCATCGTCTGGGTGGTCGGGCATCGGTTGGACGAGCGGTTTCGGGTGACGGGGCAGACCGAGCGGGGGCTGAAAATCGGGCTGGCGTAACCGTATGCCGGAAAGTTTTTCCGGGCATGACACTGCCGGAAAAACTTTCCGGCATACGCCCGCTGTCACACCTGTAACCTTTCCGCCCCGCCTCCCGTCTCCGCTCTATTCCTTCACATTTTTCTGTAACGCTATGAAAAAAATTCATCTCCTGCTGGCTTCCTTTGTGCTGCTGGCAACCTCGGCTTTTGCCCAACACGCTGGTCTCAATGGCTTCATTGACCAACACAAAACCGACCAAGGTTTCACGTTCGCCTACCTGAGCAAAGACCTGTTCGAGGTGGCTGCAAAGAGCCAAATCGAGGCCAAAGACTGGGCAAAAGTCCACAACGTGGTGAAAAACGTGGGCAGCCTGCGCATCCTCGTGGGCGATAGCATCACCGATGGACAGGCACTGTACCGGGAGGCCCGCGACTTGGTGCCAACCACCGAGTTTGACGAGTTGCTGGCTGTGCGCGACGGCAAGGACAACGTGCGGGTTTGGGCCAAAGAAGCGGAGGCCGTCGTCACCGATTTGGTGCTGCTGGTGGGATCAGCAGACGAGTTTGTGCTGGTGTGTTTTTCCGGTCAACTCGAATTGGGCAATATCGTGGAATTGGCGCAACTCTTTGATACTGAAAGCACTGTACAGTTAGCCAAAACCACTGAGGCCGTAGCGATTGACTTCACCATCAGCCCCAACCCGAATCCCGGCACGTTCAACCTGACCTATTCTGATGCTCAAGATGCTCCGGTTTCTTTGACCGTGACCGACCAAAATAGCCGCCTCGTGACCACAAAAAACCTCTCTGAATCGGCTGCTCAGCAGGTGACGCTCACCGACATCTCCACCGGGACGTACTGGGTGCAGGTGAAAACCAAGCAAGGTAAAATTGGGGTGAAGCAGATGCAGGTGGCGCGGTAAAAGCCTACCCACCGATTGGAGGTTC
>JAYSUY010000105.1:0-6356 GCA_043718855.1 Saprospiraceae bacterium
AAATGCTCTCTCCTTCATGTTATTAGCACTCAGAACAACTGCAATTGCGCCGCAGAAGCGGCCATTCGACGCAGTTGCAGATGCTCCCAATTTGTGTATTTGAATGCTACAGAAAACTGCGCTGCCAAGGATTGAAGCGTTTGGAAGTCAAGGCGTTCAAGCACCTTGCCCAAGTCTATCCGCATCAAAATTTCTTTTGTAATCACCCGCTTAGCATCCCAAAAAATCAAGGAAGCAAGCAGATTTTGCACTGGCGGACTGTTGACCATCAGAAACGCTGCCACCGCATCCTCGAAATTGTCGAACGACAAGAAGTAGCAGGTATCGTCCAGCATCAGGCATTTGTCGCCGCTGTCTGGCAGCACCAGGCTGAACTGAGTCTGCTTGTACATCCCCGATATGGCGACCTTGTACGGCTTGAAAGAATAATCGCCTACGCCAAAAATAGCGTAAGGCGGCGCACTGCGGTAGATGCTTGATTTTCTATCGTTAAGGAATGTCGCGTGTGCTTCAAGGTAAGCCCAAGTCTGCGGAAAAGAACGGCGGATGTGGCGGGTGTCCTGACCAATTTTGCTTTGCGTGACGATGGTGTGCTTGCGAGACCGGCTGATGACGGCATCTTTCAAATCTGAACTTTTCAGCAGCCTAAACACTAAGTCAGGTTCCAATGCCGCCGTCTCGCCCAAGCCATTTTGCCATTCACCTTCCCGGCTGGCGGCTTCTAATTCCATAACTTTTGAGCAGTCGTGCTTGATGCCCTGCCGCCACTCGTATGGCGAAACGCCGTCCAACTCGCGTACCTCTGCGTAATGCTTCGTATTGGCTATGAATTTGTTGCCCGACCACCCAAAAACGCGCTCCGGTTTTTGGGTGTAAAAATCTGACTCCGTACAAGTTGTGGCAGGCTCGGTGTTCAGTTGGCACACCAACAGTCCAGCATCTACTGCCGCACCAAATTCTTGCTGGGCGTTGATTTTTTGCTGCTCCAAATGTCCGATTCGGTAGTGCCGCCGAGGTTGTTCGGTCAGGATGTTACGCGTCACCGCGTTCTTCACCAAAAAAGCCATGTGACCGTCAGCGTACTGGAAGGCGTTGAGCAGGTCAAACAGGATGAACTCCGCGAGGTCAAAATTGGCCTTGCCCGTCATCGCATCCAGCCCGGTGTGGTTCTTTTGGTTCGATTTGCGTGGCACGTTGGCCGAATCCATGCCCGATAGCGCAGCACTGGTCACCCAAGGCGGGTTGCCGAGCAAGAGCACATTTTTCCCGGCCACTTCCTTCCGCAAAGCCGCCCAGTCAAAACCAAAAACATTGGCATTCAACAGTTTAATGTCTGGGCGTGGTTGCCCTGGGTTTTCTGAAAAATAGCCCTCCACAGCCTGCTCAGCCTGTTGACAGTAGGGCTGGTGGATTTCTACCCCATAAATTTTTTCTACCGTAGGGAAATGCTGCAGCGCAGCCACGATGAAGTTGCCCTGCCCGAAAGTCGGCTCAATCACCACTTGTGGGCGCACACCAGCAGCTGCCAATTTTTGGCAAATGGCATTTGCCAAGCCCGCGTTCGTTTGAAAATCGCCGTATTCCGTTCGTACCGTTTTGCTCATTTTTTCGGTTGATGTACAATGCGCGTGATACCCTGCACCGGCTCGTTCAAATTGACAATGCGCCCATATTGCAGCCGCCATTGCAACGCGTTGGAAATGGTCAGGTAGCCTTGTTCGGGTGGCGTTTGCAAAATCTGTCGGGCCAATTGCGTCAATCCAACTTCATCTGCCGGAATGTTGCGGTCGCTCAGATAAGCGATGACATCTTCCTCATTGGCCTCGTTTTCGAGCATTTGACGCAGCATCCGCGTCGTGATGAAATCGCCCGTCCGTTCCTTTTCGATAAAACTGCAACTCATGAAACGGAGCAGCGCAGTCTTGCTGGCAGGGTCATCTTTTTTGTCGTACACGAACACAAGCAGGTTGTAGCCCAAGCCAAAAATCTTCTGTCGCGCATCCCTGAACGGGCAAGACGACTGCGGCTGTACCATCGAAGTCACTTTGATGTCGGTATTGATATGCTCGCTTGGAAGGTCAATGCCTTTGGCAGAATTGCCTGCTTGAATGGTGAACCTTTCTGCCAAATATGCCCGAAAAGCGTGTTCGACCATAGTACCGACCGCCTTGCCGTCGGTCACACCGTAGAGCAACTCGTTAGGTAGAACGCTCTTCGAGGCACAAAAAGATTGTGCAGATTGGATGAGTGTCGGTACCGTGAGGAGAGGTTTTTCCATGCAGATATTTTGCCCCAAAGAAACGACATCAAACTCAATGCACTACCCGCTCCCGAAAATCACGGCTTCCCCCTCCGCTTCACCGCCGCCTTCGCGTCCAGCAGTTTTTGCCGCTGCGCGGCATACACCGCCAACTGCTGCGAAGTGGGCGGATGGTCGCCGCTCGCCTGAATTTCTTTGCACAAGGCCAGCAACCGCTCCAGCACCTGCACCGGATTTCGGAAGTTGTCCTGCCGCGCTCCGGTCTGCTTCAAGTCGAGCAGACCGCTCTCGATCTGGTACAGTTCCTCCTCATCCTGAGCGAGTTGCTGGTGGCGCGGGCCTGATTTTTCCGTAGCCATTTCCTTCAAAATCGCGGCCCGCTGCCGCTCGATGTCCTCGATGAGCGCCGTGGCCGCCTTGATGTCGGCGTTCAGTTTTTGGGCAAAATCGAACTGCTGCTGGAGGTCGGCGGCAGGGTTGGGCGTGTTCGGGTCTTTCAGCACTGTGATGGGTTGCTCGTAAGTTTTTCCGTTCACCTGCCACACTGCGCGGTACTGGCCGGGCGGCACGAGCGGCGAGCGCAGGCCTGGCTGCATGTCCAAATCCCAGGTGTAAATGTTGCGCTGGCCGAGGCTGTCGAGTTCCACCCAGTCCTTGCCGCGCGGCTTGGTGCGCAGTTTGGGCAGTTTGGCGGGTTCGGCGCGAAGGTCCCAAGCCACCCGGCTGAGGCCAGTTTTGTTACCCGGCGTTTTCAGGTGGCACAGCGTGTCGCCCTGTGCGTTGAGGATGCTGATCTGGGCGGGCTTCGCCAGCGTGTCTTTCAGGTAAAATTGCAGCAAGGCTCCGTAGGACGGGTTTTCTCCCGGAAATGGGCTATCCTCGGTGTGCGCGGCATTTTTCCCTTGAAAGCGGTACGCAATACGCGGCTCGAAGAGGTGCGCCTCCGACTGCTGTATTTTTTCTGAAAAAACGCGCAGCGGCGTGATGTCGTCCAGGATGTAAAAGCCGCGCCCGTAGGTGCCCAGCACGAGGTCGCGGAAGCGGGACTGTACTGCGATGCCGAACACCGGGGCCGGAGGCAGGTTGCCGCGCAGCCGAATCCAGTGCCCGCCATCGTTGGGCGAGAAGTACAGCGCGTTGTCGGTGCCAGCGAACAGGAGGCCGCGCTGACCGGGGTCTTCCTTGATTTGGTAGACGGTGCTGGACTGACTCTGTGGCAAATCGCCCACCACGCTCGTCCAGTTTTGCCCAAAATCGGTGGTTTTGTAGATGTACGAGCGGAAGTCGCCCGTGTAGATGAAGCGGTACGAGACGTAGCAGGTGCCTTCGGCAAAGGTGGACGGCTCGATGCAGGACACCGAGCCGCCGGGCGGCAACTTGGGCAACCGGGCCGTCAGGTTTGTCCAGTTTTTGCCGCCGTCGCGGCTGAGGTGGAGGAGGCCGTCGTTGGTGCCGACCCAAATCACGCCTTCTTTCAGTGGCGACTCGGCCATGCTGAGCAGGGTGCAGCCGTCCCAAGTGTACAGGTTGTCGAAGGCCACGCCGCCGGAGTTGGACATTTTGGCGGGGTCGGCGGTGGTCAGGTCGGGGCTGATGACCTGCCAGGATTGGCCGCCGTCGGTGGTCTGATGCACGTACTGGCTGCCCACAAAAACCCGCTGGGGGTTGTGCTTCGAGATGAGCATCGGGAAATTCCAGTGCCAGCGGTATTTCATGTCCGAAGGAGTCCAGCCGTAGCCAGTTTCGGGCCACACGCGCACGTCGCGGGAGTAGCCGGTGCGCAGGTCGGTGATGTCAAGGCCGCCATCGTAGCAGCCCGACCACACGATGTTCGCGTCGTTGGGCAGGGGCTGCGCGAAGCCGCTTTCGCAGCCGCCCACGCCGCGCCAGGCACTGAGCGGGATGCTGCCGCTTTCCAAAGATTGGCTGGGGCCTCGGTACGAGTAGCCGTCCTGGCGGTTGCCGTACACGTTGTAAGGCACCTCGTCGTCCACCGCCACATGATAAAGTTGGGCGATGGGCAGGTTGATGTTGCGCCATGTTTTGCCGCCGTTGGCGGTCATGTTCATGCAGCCGTCGTGGGCCACCATAGCGCGGCTGGGGTTTTTCGGGTCGAACCACATATCGTGGCAGTCGCCGCCCATCGCCCAGGGGCTGCCCTCACCTTTCGCCCAAGTTTTGCCGCCGTCTTTCGATTTCAGTATCTGTACGCATACGGTGTACACCTCGTCGGCATTCCCGGTAGACACCCTGACGCGGGTGTAGTACGGGGCGCGCTGGGCCATCGAGTGGTCTTTTTTCATCAATTTCCAGGAATTTCCGCTGTCTTCGCTGCGGTAGAGGCAGGGTTCTTTGTCCTCGATGAGGGCGTACACGATGGCGGGGTTGGAGGGGGCGATGCAGACGGAGGTCTTGCCGACGGGGTGGTTTTTGCCAAACAGGATGCCCCGCGTGTTCATGGGTTCCCAGGTTTTGCCCGCATCGGTGGAGCGGTAGATGCCGCTGGACGCGCCGCCGGATTGCAAGCCCCAGGTCTTGATTTCGACCTGCCACATCGCGGCGTACAGCACGTCGGGGTTCTGCGGGTCCATCTCCACTTCGTTGCAGCCGGTGTTTTCGTTGAGAAAAAAAATGCGGCTCCAGGTCTTGCCGCCGTCGGTGGTTTTGTAGAGGCCGCGCTCCTGCTGGGGGGCGTGGGTGTGGCCGAGCGCGGCGACGTACACGGTGTTGGTGTCGGTGGGATGCACCACGATGCGCCCGATGCGCCCGGTTTTTTCCAACCCCAAGTGCTGCCAAGTTTTGCCCGCGTCGGAGGATTTGTACACGCCGTTGCCGATGGGGTGGGCGGGGCGGATAACGAAGGTTTCGCCGGTGCCGCACCACACTTGGTTGGGGTTGGCGGGCGCGAGGGCGAGCGCGCCTACGGGCGACACTTCGGCTTTGTCAAAAATGGGCTTCCAGTTGAGGCCCCCATCCTCGGTTTTCCAGATGCCGCCCGATGCCGCGCCGACGTAGGACACCATCGGGTTGCCGGGCTCGCCCGCTACCGCGCTGGCGCGGTTGCCGTCCACGCCGATGTAGCGGAAGTGCAGGTTGTCGAAGGGTTGGGGGGCAGGGTTTTGGGCGGTGAGGGAGAGGGTGGCAGCGGTGAGCAGCAAAATGGAAAGGAAGCGCATAGGAAGGGTGGTGGGTGGATTGATGGGGCGAAAGAAGGGCAAATTTTTGATTTTGCGCACGGCTTCACTCCCCAGCCAATGCCAGCACTTCCTGAAACAATCTTGTGTGGATGAAAAAACCGGCTTTCGATTGGAGCGCCTCCATAAGCGGCTTCACCTGGGGCACCAATCCTTTCTGCTTGGCTTTCAACAAGATGCCCAGAATGCCGATGAAGGACAGGTGATAAGTGCGGGCAAGTTCTCGCCCAGCGGCTTCGTCCAGCAGTATGGCATCTGCCCCCAACTCAAGCGCCAGACAAATGGCCTCCGCTTCGCCCAGATGAATGTCTTTCTCTGCCCGAATGTCAGTCAGCAGATTCAGGTCTGAACAAGAACGAACCATGATCCAAGCAGCGTTTTGAATTTCTGTTGACCCCGGAAGCCCTGCGCCTTGGACTACAATTTCGTGGAAAACCGCCGGGGGGATAGTGACCTGCTGGAACAAAGCCGGGACAAGTTCGAGGTACCCAATAGCGGCCAGATTGATGAGGGGAGAAGTGTCGCTGACGACGATCATAGGCCCATTTTTTCAAATGCGGCCAACTCTTCGTGCAGATCAGACACCTCGTAGTGCAGGTGAATGCCCCGGTTTTTCAACTCCCGTTGAAATTCGAGGCGCGACAAGCCCACCCACTCGGCTGCCCGCGCAAGCGACATGATTTGCTTCTGGTAAAGCAGCACCGCGATATCCAACCGAAATTCCTCGACGGTGTACTTGGCCTGAAACAGGATTTGATCTGGAAGTTCTAAAACCATGATGTGGGCTGTTTTGAAAACAAAGGTAAATGGTCTTGAGCAAACATCAGTCGGAGACTGGCGGACACCACATTTCGGGTTGGAGACCCTCACAAGCGCACGTTGCGCTTGGTTTTTGTGGTTGA
>JAYSUY010001041.1:0-7913 GCA_043718855.1 Saprospiraceae bacterium
CACAATTCTCCCGGATTGCATCCTGGTCTATTCACGTTCAACCCTTTCAGGGTTTTGCGAAAGTCCTATCAAAACAATCCATTCAATCGAAACAACCCTACCATGCTTTTCAACTATATCAAAATCGCGCTGCGCGGCCTTGCCAAAAATAAATTTTTCAGCCTACTCAACATCGCAGGCTTGGCATTGGGTATGTCTGCTTGCCTGACCGTCATCCTCATCATCCGTGACCAGTTGAACTACGACTGTTTTCACACGAATGGGGAACAGATTTTCCGAATTACGAGCCAGCAAATGGACGGGACGAAATTGGCTTGTGCGCCGTATCCGTTGGGTGAGGTGTTGGCGAAAGATTTCACTGTCGCCCAATCCAGTGTGCGGCTCATCCGCGGGCTGTATGGGACTGATGCCACGACATCCTCCAACCTGACGCTGCCCCTGAGCGGCTACTTCACGGAGCCTTCCTTTTTTGAAGTGTTTGGTTTTCAACTATCTGTGGGCGATGCTGCCACCGCATTGAGTGAACCCAACACCGTTGTTTTAACTCAAAAAACAGCAGAGCGTTTTTTCGGCAACAACAACCCAATGGGCGAATCGCTCGTGCTAAAAGACAAGGGCACCTATCGCATTACGGGCGTGGTGGCTGAGCCGCCGGGCAAAACCCACCTTGATTTTGAGTGCCTCGCTTCGGTTAGTTCGATGAACGCAATAGAAGCCGCTTTGCCCCACGAAGCCGAAGCAGAAAAAATCTTAGACAACTGGGGAAACTGGTACTCGGCCTATTTCTATGTGCGCCTAAACCCCGGGCAGCGCACCACAGACTTGGCCAATGCCCTGACGGTTATCTCCGAAAATCGCGCAAAAGCAAGCCAGTTGGATAAAGACTTGCGCTATACGGCCCAAAATCTTGCTGACATCACACCAAAATCAGGGCAACTAGCCAACGACATGGGCGGCGGCGCACCTTGGTTTTTCATTTGGGGCATGATGGCTTTCGTGCTGATTTTGACCATTTTCCCCTGCCTCAACTATGCCAACATGGCGATCTCTCAGGCGTTGGCTCGAACAAGGGAGATGGGTGTGCGCAAAGCCATTGGCGCCCGAACAGCGGACGTGAAAAACCTGATTTTGGTGGAAGCCATGGTGACTTCGTTGCTGGCGTTGGTGCTGGCCGGAGTGCTGCACTTGCCGCTCAACTATTTTGTGGGAGATTTTTTCCCTCCGCAGGCCAACCTGAAATCATTACACCCTGGCGCGATAGACTGGGCAGTATTCGTAGGTTTTGCGCTCGTGGTGGGCCTGCTGGCGGGCTGGATTCCGGCGCGGCGGCTCTCGAAACTCGACCCGTCTCTGGCGTTGCGGGGCAACAACGGCAACCCGCCTCATGCATCTAGATTTAGTTTACGCGCAGTCATGCTAGTAGGCCAGTTTTCGGTTTCCCTAATTTTGATGATCGTGGTAGCCACCCTCTGGAGCCAGATGCGCTTTATGGGTCTTGCTGATTATGGCTTTCAAAAAGAAAACTTGCTCACGGTGGAAATGCAGGGCAACAAGCCCGCCGTGCTGGCTGCCGAAATGAGGCAAGACCCTCACGTGGTCGGGGTATGCATGACCACTGTGCTGGTGGCGAGCAACAACCTGCAAGGCATGCCGCTCTACCGCGAGCGCGGCGGCGAAGACCTCGGTGCGCACTCTGCCGATGTGGATGAAAACTACATCCCGGTCATGGGCCTACAACTCATCGCCGGAGCGCAGTTTCCCAAAAATAAGGTCTCTGTAAGTGAAGAACGCCTGATTCTCAACGAGAAAGCCCTCGAACGCTTCCAATTGGGCAGTGCGCAAGAGGCAGTCGGCAAGGTGCTTTGGCTCAATGATTCCACGCCTGCTACTGTGCAAGGAGTGGTCCGAGATTTCCATTATCGCATTTTTGAGCATGGAGTCGAGCCGTTTGCCTTCCGGTTTGCGCCCACTACAAGCGGCCACATCATGCACATCCGGCTGGCCCCGGGCGATCCGGGCGTGGCGATGGCATCATTGGGCAGTGTCTGGAAAAAAGTGGATGCTGTGCATCCATTCAAAGCCGTTTTCATGGAAGAATCTATTCAAAAAGCCTACGGTCATGTCACCTTCGTCGGTGGCTTGGCCAGTTTTTTCGCGCTGCTTTCGCTGGCTTTGGCTTGCATGGGGCTGCTGGGCGTAGTGACTTACTCGGTCAGCACAAGGGTCAAAGAAATTGGTGTCCGCAA
Source organism: Saprospiraceae bacterium (assembly GCA_043718855.1). GTDB lineage: Bacteria > Bacteroidota > Bacteroidia > Chitinophagales > Saprospiraceae > M3007. The sequence goes on from JAYSUY010001041.1 coordinate 2,247, forward strand.
GGTGCTGGGCGCATCTGTGGCGCAGGTAACGTTTCACTTGTCGCGCCGTTTTCTGGTTTTACTGGGCATCGCGGTGGCCATTGCGATACCGACTGGTTTTTTCCTCTCCAACCTGTTTTTGACACTTTTTGCCTACCACATTTCGGTCGGAGGGCTCATTATGGGTGGCAGTGCAGCAGTCCTGATGCTACTGGGCTTACTGACGATTGGTGTGCAAGCAGGCCGGGCTGCGCTGGCTAACCCGGTGAAGTCGTTGCGGAGCGAGTAACGCTGTACGTCGAAACCCCAGTTTCGACGATGAGGCAAATGCTTTCCGAAACTGGGGTTTCGGCATACCATGCAAACAAAATATCATGCTATACAACCACCTCCTCATCGCCCTCCGCAACCTGCGCCGCCGCGCTTTTTTCTCCTCCATCAACATTGCTGGATTGGCCGTCGGGCTGGCGGCTTGCTGGCTGATAGGCGTTTTTGTAGCGCACGAGCAGAGTTTTGATCAGTTTCTGCCCAATGCCGACCGCATTTGCGCCGTCGCGCTCGAGTTGAAAATGGGCGAAGAAGAAGGCCACACCACCAACACCCCACCTCCGCTCGGCCCCCGCTTGTTGTCTGATTTCCCAGAAATCGAACTCGCCGCCCGCACGTTTGACCTTCGGGAAACCAACGTGCGGCTCGAAAAACCAGGACAGGCCCCGCTCTCATTTTCCGAAACGGGGGCATTTGCCGCCGATACTTCGTTCCTCGAACTCTTCGATTTCCCGATGGTGGAGGGCAATGCGGCAACCGCCCTTGACCGTCCGCGCAGCCTCGTACTGAGCGAGTGGGCGGCGGAAAAGTATTTCGGCAAAACCTCCGCCATCGGCCAGACACTGCTCATCAACGACCGCCCGTTCACGGTATCGGGGGTGGCGAAAAACTTGCCCTCGACCTCGACTGTGCAGTTCGATTTTTTGGTGCCGATGGCCGATTTCAAAGTCGTGGATCGCTTTTCGTGGTCGTGGGTTTGGTTGCAGGTGGACACCTGGGTGCGGCTGCGCGAACGCCCAACGGCTGCTGGTTTGGCTGCGCTGGAAGCCAAATTCCCCGGCATGGTGCATCGCCACGCACCCGCAGCATTCGAGCGCATCGGTCAAAATTTTGAGGAGAACATGAAACGCGGCGACCGCTGGAACGTGCAATTGTTGCCCCTGCGCAGCTTGCACCTCGGCCATGCCGACCTCGCCACGCGGCTTCCGACACTCGGCGACGGCGGGCAGGTACAGATGTTCGGCATCGTGGGTGCATTGATTTTGCTGTTGGCTTGTATGAATTTTATGAACCTCTCCACGGCGCGGTCTTCGAGTCGCGCCCGCGAAGTGGGGGTTCGGAAAGCCCTCGGTTCGCAGCGCAGCGCGTTGGTGGGGCAGTTTTTGACCGAAGCGATGCTGTTCAGCGGTATCGCGATGGTTTTGGCTGCTGGTTTGGCGGGGGCGAGTTTGCCGCTTTTCAACCAACTCACGGGGCTGGAGTTGGGCATTTCTGACCTTTTTTCCGCCCAAAACTTGGGGCTGGCAACAGGTCTGACCGTGCTGACAGGTTTGCTCGGCGGGCTGTACCCAGCCTTTTTTCTGTCCAGATTCAATCCAGGTCAAGTTTTCAAAACCACATCCCCCACGTCCAAAGGCGGCCATGCGGGCATTCGCAACGGGCTGGTGGTGTTCCAGTTTTCGGTGTCCATTGCGCTGATGCTCGGCTCGTGGGTCGTGCTGCGGCAGTTGGATTTTGCCCGAAAAAACTCGCCCGGCCTGCAACGCGAAAACGTGTTGATGCTGCCCGTGCTGCGCAACATGGAAGACCCAACGAAACTCGAATCGTTTCGCCAGCAAATCGAGCAACTGCCGGAGGTGACCTCTGTATCACGCACTGCTTTTTTGCCGTCGCTGGGCAGTTTTGGCGATTTCTACGAACCCGAACAGGGTGACCAAAGCCGTCCGGTGGTGCAAAACCTGATGCTCTCGTCCTTCCTTTCTGACACGCGGTTTGTACCGACACTGGGCCTCGACATCATTGCCGGGCGCAACTTTCAGGACGACACCGGCCTCGGCGATTCCTGCTCCGTGATTTTAAACGAAGCCGCCGTCCGCGCCATCGGTTGGGAAAACCCCGTGGGGAAGTGGATGCGCTATCCCGGCAACGGCAACCAGCGGTTTCAGGTGGTGGGCGTGATGCGCGATTTTCACCTCGGATCGGTGCGCGCGGCGATTGAACCGGCGGCCATTTTCCATCAATCCTCGAACTCTTATCGCGTTTATGCCTCCTACGTCGCGGCCCGTTTGCACCCGGGGACGGAAAAATCCGTGCTCGACAAAACCGCCAAACTCTGGGCAGCTGCAATGCCGAACGCGCCGTTTGAGTACGATTTTTTGGATGAGTCGTTTGCCCGGATGTACCGTTCGGAGGCCAAGATGGGGTCTGTTTTGAGCATTTTCACGGGGTTGGCTTTGTTCATCGGATGCTTGGGGCTGTTCGCGCTGGCGGCGTTCACGGCGGAGCAGCGGACGAAGGAAATCGGGGTGCGCAAGGTGCTCGGTGCGTCCATCGCGGGCATCACCAGTTTGCTAGCGAAGGACTTTTTGAAATTGGTGGTTGTGGCCATTGTTATCGCTTCGCCTGTGGCCTACTATTTTATGCAGAAATGGCTAGCCGACTTCGCCTACCGCATTGATATTCAGTGGTGGATGTTTGCGGCGGCAGGGGCGGCAGCGGTGTTGATTGCGTTTCTGACGGTAAGTTTTCAGAGTGTGCGGGCTGCGTTGGCGAATCCGGCGAAGTCGCTACGGAGCGAGTAAGGGCATTATCAAAGTTAAAAATTTTTATCAAAAACATGCTTTAAGGCAAATCAATGAATCAAGATATTTCATTGCGGATAATTTTGGAGGCCTCGCCCCAAGGCATTGACTTCGGCATTCAAAAAGGCAGCGGCACCCACTACGACACCATTCAAATACAGCGATCCGATGGCAAGGACCTAATGTTTGAATTTGCCCTTACCGTAAAAATAGAAAAGGATGGTACGCTCAATTTTTTGGGGGAACTCGCACAGGGAACCCGCCAAGAGCGGTTTGTTTATATTGACATCGGCCGATCTGCTGGGCAGTTGGATTCAATATGGAGCCGTCGTTTGAAAATCCCCTTGAAGGGTATCACCCCTGAAGTGATTGGGATTTTGTCACAAGACGCTACCCGTATCTTGGAAGCCAAAGTTCCGGGAACGGCGAAAGATGGCGGGCCAAATTGTGCAACGGTAAAACCGTTTTTGGGGTGGCATTTGGTTGGTCGCTAAAATAATCGGGTTTGTCCGGGCTTGCCGATTTTGCCTATCACATTGATATTCAGTGGTGGATGTTCGCAGCGGCGGCTTTATCCGCTGTTAGTATCGCGTTTTTGACGGTGGGTTTTCAGAGTGTTCGGGCTGCGCTGGCGAACCCGGTGAAGAGTCTGCGGAGCGAGTGAATTCTACGGAACCACGTTTACAAAACCTGAGAGGTTTCGTAAACGTATGGGGTGACTTGGGGAAGAGTCTGCGATAGGCGGCTAAGATGTCACAATCCTCTTCCCGCTCTGAACCTCCTCCCCACCGGCACCTGAAATCCTTCAAACTCTATCCTGTGCCGGTGCATCAGCGGCAGTTTGCCTTGCGCCACGATGAAGGACTTGTGTACCCGCGCGAAGCCGTGCGGGGCCAGCAGTTGTTCCAACTTTTTCATGGTCATGCGCACCACGTGGCGGCGTTCGGGGGTGTGGATGATGGCGTAGTCTTTCAGCCCCTGCACATGGCTGATGTCGTTGAGCAACAGCGTGATGCGCTTGGCACCCGACTGGATTTCGATGGTGGCCGGGGCGGCGGGCGAAGGGTGCAGGGTGGATTGCAGTTGCAGCAAATCCAGAAACTCGATGGCGCGGCTGAGGGCCGCATCGAAGCGTTCGCGGCGGATGGGCTTCACCAAATAATCCATCACGCCGAGGTCAAAACCTTCCAGCGCGTACTCCAAGTGGGCGGTGGTGAGGATGGTGACGGGACGTTTTTCGAGCGAGCGCAGAAAGGCCAGCCCGGTCTCTTCGGGCATCTGGATGTCGAGCAAAAGCAGGTCAACCGGGTGCTGCTGGCAGTGCTCGCGGGCTGCGTGGGCATGGTAGGCGTGGCCGCAGATTTCTACCCGCTCGTGGCCCTGCAAGTAGGTTTCCAAAATGCGGTGCGCGATGGGTTCGTCGTCCACGATGAGGCACTGGTACTTTTTCAAGGGGCGAGAACGTGAGCAGGTGAGAAGGGAGAGAGCCGCAGTTGCAGGCTGACGCTGAAATGCTGGTGGTCTTCGCCGGTCTCCAAGCGGTAGCGGCCGGGGTAGAGCAGGCCGAGGCGCTTGCGCACGTTTTGTAGGCCCATGCCGAGCGAGGCAGAAGGCTCTTCGTGAGCGGGCTTTGGGTTCAAAGTTTTGAGTTCCAGTGTGCTGCCCGTCACGGTGATGTCTATTTTCAAAAATGGTTTTTCGCGGCTGCGGTGTACCCCGTGCTTGAAGGCGTTTTCCACCAAAGGCAGCAGCAGGAGCGGCGTAATGCGCTGGTTTTCAACGGTGCCTTCCACACGGAACGTCACCTCGGCGGCATCCGGCAGGCGCAGGCATTCGAGGTCGAAGTAATGGCGCAGGTTGTCCAAATCCTTTTTCAGCGGCACCGATTCGGCATCGCCTTCGGCGAGCGTGTACTTCATGATGTCAGCGAGTTTCAGCACCGTTTCGGCAGCCAGGTCGGAGCGTTCCAGCACGAGGCCGTAGAGGTTGTTGAGCGTGTTGAACAGGAAGTGCGGGTTGATTTGGGCTTTCAGGACGTTGAGTTCGGCCATCGTTTTTTCGTGCTGCACCTGTTGGAGTTGCTCGCGCTGGCGGAAGAAGTCGTCAATGAATTTCAGCAAGATGGAAATGACCAGATAGCGGCACACGGTGAGCGCATCGAGGAGGTATCTGATACCTGAAGGCGCGCCTACGAAGGTGTTTTCCTCAATTTCAAACACAAGATTTTTGTCTCCCTCCTCCTCCTCATGGTGGGGAGGGGCGTATGCTTTGGTGTGTATCTGCTTCCATGAGTTGACCTCCACTCGGTTGGTGAGCAGGGTACCTAAAGCGATGGTAACCAGCAAACTAAGCGCGTAGAGTCCGTAGCGTTTGGGGGTCAAAAAAGCCGGTATCAGCACCCGCAGGTGGAGGTAGACGATGCCGATGAGCAGCCCGTTTTTGAGCAGCAGGGTGCGGAAGAACAGGTGCGCGTCGAAATGCCGGAGCTCCGCCGCGTCCACGAAGTAGGAGAGCAGCACGACCGCCCAGAACAGGTAGTGGTAGAAGTAACGGTGGTTGGTGAGGCGGTCGCGGAGCGGGGCCATGCGGGTGATTTTTTGTGGCGAAGGTAACGGGCGCGGTGGGGAGCGCGGTGGCCGTTCGTCGCAAAGCCCAGTCGTTGGTCGCAAGGGCATCGCCCGGCTGCAACCCGAGCCAGCACCTTTGCCTCTGTGCTACCACCTGAAACCTAGTAGGTTTCGAAAACCTACGGTATGTACACAAGTTCATTGACATTGTTGAAGTAAGATTTAATGTTGCGGGTATCTAAGGATGGCGTGGAACATTTGGAGGCCTATTT
>JAYSUY010001042.1:0-7882 GCA_043718855.1 Saprospiraceae bacterium
ATATCCCCGCTGGCGTTCGTCACCAGGTCGATCGCTGCCGCAAGACCGGCGCCGGGGTCGAAGGTCGAACCCGTGACGTCCACGCTCGTGAACGACGTACCTTCCGTAATCACCTGCAGGCCATTGGTTTTAGGTTGTACAAACGTCGAGTTCACAATATCTATGGTGGTGTTGGACGCCCCGTAACTGTTGATTTCCAGGCCGTCTGCGCCGAGGGGTTGCGTCTGATTCATCCCGAAGGTCGAACCCGTTACAGTTAAGGAGAGTGTTTTGCTGGTATTGTAGATGACCGCAGCACGCTCGGCAGGAACAGTCAGAGAACTGCTGGTAATCGCACAGGTGCCGAACAAATTCAGCGCGTACAAATCGGCTTCTTCCGTCTGGCCACCAGCGCCGCCGTTAATCACGGTGCTGTTGAGTAGCTGGAAACCATCCACTTCTCTCAGGTTGATGCCTTGCTGGGCAGCACCATTGATGTCCACATTGTTGAGTATTGCGTTTGTACTATTATTGATGTAAATCGCTGCATTACAACCCGAATTATCGGTTGAACTACAAGTGCCGGCATCCGCGGTGTTGGCGTTGGTAAACGTCATGTTTTTCAACGACAGGTTACTGGTGCTAGTGGCCGACACGCCGCGGTTGGTGATGTTCTGGATGGTACCACCAGAGCCATCGGTAGTACTGGTGCCTGTTACCAACAAACCGCCGCTGCTGCCGGTAGTATTCAGCACGATGCCGCTCACTGCGCCATTTGCCGAAATACTCTGAAACGTCAGCCCGCTCGCCCCGATGGTGGTGTTCGCCACATTCAAAGCCGTGCCGGTTGTGCTGGAAATGGTGTTGCCCGTGCCGGTCACGCTCACCGTGCCGCCGCCCGTGGCGCTGAAGCCTGTGCCAGTAGTGGTGGTGATGACGAGGCCGCCGCCCGTGAAGTTGATGGTAGCGCCGGTATTGGAAGCCAAATTGACCCCCGTCGCCGGGGTGGAATTGATGCTTTTGCTCGCGCCGCTGAAATTGATGGTGCCGCCGGTGTTGCTGTTGGCAAAGATGCCATTGCCAGCGGCCGTGTGGCTGATGTTTCCAGTGAAGGCCACCGTGCCGCCCGTGCGCAAGATGACAGAGATTGCCACGCCCGAGTTGTTGGTGACGGTCCCGCTGTAGGTGACGTTGCCGCTGCCCCCGTTGAGCGAAATCTCTGCGCTGCTGCTGCCCGTAACGCTGCTGCCCGCTGCGAAAGAAACCGGGCCGGTGTTATTTTGAATCTGGATGGCCTGATTGGAGCCGGTAGCGGTGACGGTGGCAACCCCAAAAGTGACCGTCGTGCCGGTGCCACTGAGGAAAATGGCATCGCTCGTGTGCCCCGAAGCGGTGGTTGTGCCGCTTACGTCAAAGGTACCGCTGGTGCCGGTCAGGTTGACCGCGTTCAGGCCGCCCGTGGAAGTCAGGCTGCCAAGCGCAACGGCCAGTATGCCGCTGGCGACATTGCGGAAGCCGCTTCCTGTGGTGTTGATGTTGGTCTCGCTGATGGTGAGGGTGCCCGCGTTGCTGCTTTCGATGGCGAAGTCGGAGCAGTTGCCCACCGTCAGGCCTCGGACGGTATTGCTGCCAGTGGGCAGCGTGATGCCGTCGCCGCCCGCGTTGGTGATGTTGACGATGGTGCCGTTCGCGCTGTTGGTGGCGGGCAGCGCGTTGCCGAAGGACGGCTGCGACAGCCCCGTCGCCGCAAGCAGCGTCACGGTCGCATCCTGCCCGAAGAGTTTCTGCCCGTTGCGCAACACGATGCCGCTCGTGTAGGCCGCCGCGCTTTCATGGACAAAGATGTTGTCGTTGTCATCGGGGTTCAGGCCGCCTGCCAGCGCATTGGCCGTGTTGAAATCGGTCAGCGTGGTGTAGGGGTTGCTCATGCGGCCGTCGCAGGTGGAGGCGCAGGCCCCCGCGTTGTTGTTGATGAACCAGATCATGCCGCTCACGGTGAAGGTGACCGTGCCGAGGTCGGTGGCCGTCACGCCCGCTACGGCGTTGCCGTCGTTGAGCGTGTACTGGTAGGTGTCGGTGCCCTCGTAGCCGCGCGGCGGGTTGTAGGAAAAACTGCCGTTGGCGGCGATGGTGATGCTGCCGCCCTGCGTGGTGGCGAAGGTGCCTGCCGTGGCGGTCAAGTCGGCGGGCGCGTCATCGTAGTCGTTGCCCAGCAAATCCGATGCACCGTCTGGCACGGTGATGCCAACGTTGCCAAGGCAGGAGAAAGCGTCGGGTACGGCGAGCGGCGAGGTGCGGAAGGAGGCCAAGTCCAGCGTGGTGCGGCTGTCGGGCAGGGCGTTGAGTTTTACGCCGGTGGCATTGCTCGTGCCGGTGTTCTGCACGGTGACCTTGTAGCGGATGCGGTCGCCGGGGTCGGCTTTGGCGTTGCCGTTGGGGTCGGTGATGATTTGGTCGGTCTGCTGTGGGGCAGGGACGGTGGGGGTTTGGGCGCGGGCTGCTATCCCCGCCAACAAGATCGCGGCCAAGAAGCAGAGCGCTTGTTTGAGATGGGCAAGTCTTCTTTTTTTCATAAAAAGGAGGTGCGGTTAGGTATGCGTAAGAGCAAGGGTTTGGATTTTTGGGTTTTGAAAAATATGTGGCATGACTGATTTTCTTTAGAAAGCGAAAGTGGTGCGGGTTTTCGGTGGGGTGATGTTGGTTTTCTGCCATTAAGCCGTGTTAGGCGGGGCAGTTGCAAGTGCCGCTTCGCTGAACACTTGCGACAACCGTTATGAACTACGCCAATTCAAAAAGTCGGACAAGGCGAGCCACCATTGATAGCACCGCTAACAGTGGTGTTGATGTTGCTTGCAGGCAAGGTATTCAGGCCCTGAATGTAAGCGTTCACTTGCGCCGCTGTTGCTCCCGATGTCGGAGTGAGGCCTGGAATCGTCAGGATACCGGTGGTATTATTGGTAGTGATGCGGATAAAATTGCCTGCCTGCCACGTACCACTGATATTGTTGCCCGTGACCTCCGAGCACCAGTTAGCAGTAGAGCCGCCACTGTTACCCGATGAGACAACGATAGCGCGTAGAAAGATAGTGAAACCAGTCACCGGCTCGGCGAGGGTGTTGTTTGTAATGTGGGCGATTGCCGTACCAGCAGCGCCGCTGACACTGTTGAAGAAATTAATACCTTGGGCTCCTACCTGACGGATGTCGTTGGAGGACACCGAAGCATTGAAGGTTCCGTTTGTGCCAGGCAACAGTCCCAGCCCCGCGCAATTGCCATTGCAGCCGGAACTTGCCGTCCCTGCTTGACCTATCTTATTGTTGGTGAAAAATCCTTGAAGATGCGACGTGGCACTCGTCGTGGCGCCGCTAATGGTCACCGCGTAGAGGGCACCGAGCGAAGCGTCTGCCCCCCAAAACGTGTTATTCGTCACATTGTAATCTACTTTCGCATTACTGCTATTTGTTATCCCGACAGAAAAAGGGGGTGGGTTTGTAATGGTTCCACCCGGATACCCAGGGTTGTTTACGGGTGCACCCGTGTTCAGGTTTGTGCCGAAGCCGGACTGGTTCAGCGTCACATTCATGATTGCGTCGCCTGCTGCGGTAGCGAACATGCCATACGTGCGGTTGCTGTAGAAGAAGGAGTTCTGCACATTCGCCGTCACGTTTGCAGCGCTGCCGCCGGTATTGCCTGCTTCGAATTGTAGCAGTGACTTGTTCTGCACGATGCTGGTGGTTACACCTATGAACGTGCAGCCAGTGATGTTCACCGTGATGTTGCCACCTGCGTTGTTGTCCACGAGCATCCCCGAATAACAGTTGGTGTTGAGCGACATATTCATTGACTTCAATGTAATGGTGCCGCTTGCAGTCAGACAATGTACTGGGGCGTTGCCCAAGACCCCGCCTGTGATGTTGGCAAGGGAACCACCGGAGCCGTTGGCGTGGCCCGAGCCGTCGCCCGTAACCGTTAGGTTGCCCGACGAGCCATTGAGCACAATTCCGTTAGGCCCTCCATTTGCCGAAATGCTCTGAAAAGTCAGTCCGCTCGCCCCGATGGTCGTGCTCGCCACATTCAAAGCCGTGCCTGTTGTGCTGGAAATGGTGTTGCTCGCGCCCGTCACGTTCACCGTTCCGCCGCCCGTGGCACTGAAGCCCATGGCGGTAGTGGTGGTAATGGCGAGGCCGCCGCCTGTGAAGTTTACCGTTGCGCCTGTGTTCGTTGCCAGGGTGACCGCTGCGTTCACACCGGTGCTCAGGCTTTTGCTGGTTCCGCTAAAAGTGATGGTGCCGCCTGTGTTGCTTGCCACGTTGATGCCGGTGCCCACAGAGGTGCTGATGTTTCCCGAAAGCGTCACCGTGCCGCCTGTGCGCCCGGTCACTTCCACCGTCCGGCCCGCAGACATGCCAGAATAGGAAATGGTTCCCGCATACGTGATGGTACTCGACCCTGCGTTCACATCGAAGGCAACGCCTGTGGAAATGGTGGTGGAAATACTGCCGCCATTGATGACGACCGAGCCGGTCACGTTGTCAAGATTGACCGCCTTGGTAACAGAGTTGGTCGAGGTAATGGAGGCAAACGTAGCCCCCGATCCGAAGGAGGTATTGGTAATGTCGAGCGCATGCCTGGCGGTGATGGCGCTGGCCGTGCCACCGATGTTGATGGTGCCGCCATTGTTGGCGAGCAAGCCTACGCCATTTCCAAGGTATGGCATGGAAAGGTTGCTGAAAGTCACCGAGCCTGTGGCGCTGTTGGTAATGCTGATGCAAGTGCCGCCGTTGAAATTATTGACAGTGGTATTCCCCAAATCGAGTGCTGCGCTGGAGTTTTGGATGTCTATGGTGATGCCTCCCCCTGAGCCAAGCGCAGCCACCGTCGTGCTGGCAGAAGCGAGCGTACCACTCACGGTGTTCAACAAAATCCTGCTGGAATCGGGGCTGTTGATGCTGGCAAATTTGGAGGTAGCGGCGAAGACACCGTTGTTGAGGTCGAGTGCAAACTTATTGCCGCTCAAAGCCACGTCGGGGTTGGTGGAGTTGCCGATGGTCAGCGTACCGAAGGCGTTGCCGAATATTTTTGCCTCAAGGCAACGGCCGACTTCCACGCCCCGGATGGTGTTGCCGGAGGCGAGCGTGATGCCGTAGCCTACGCCAACAGTAATGTTCCACAGGATGGGCCGGGTGCCGCCGATGGCGGGCAAAGCCAGGCTGTTGGCCGCCATGGCGAAGGGCAGCACGCCCGCGTCGGCGAGGTTGCTGCCGCCGGAATGCCCGGAGCCAAAGAGGCTCATGCTGTTTTTCAACACAATGCCGCCGTGATACCCCGTTCCGGTGTTTTTGACAAAAACCACTTGGCCCACCTGCGGCCCAGCCGAGCCGTTGAAATTGGTCAAGGTCTTGAACGGGTTGCTCAGCGTACCCGCGCCGCCCGTGCCGCCGCCCGTGTTGTCCACAAACCAGAGCATGTTGCTTACCGTGATGCTCACCGTGCCGGTGATGTCGGATGCTGGCGGCGTGTAGCCCATCACTGGCGTGACATCGGTGATGACGTAGGTGAATTGGTCGCTGCCCGTATAGCCTGCGTTGGGCGTGTAGGTGAAACTGCCGTCGTTGTTCAGCGTCACCACGCCGTTGGCCGGGCCGGTGCCGACGGTGAGCGTCGCGCCCGCCAGGTTGTCGTCGAAGTCGTTGGCCTTCACGCCGCTGGCGGCTGGCACCGAGATGCCGACGTTGCCCGTGCAGGCGTAGGTACCGTCATTGGTAGCCACCGGCGAACTGCGGAAGGAAGCCGCGTCCAACGTGGTGCGGCTGTCCGGCACGGCGTTGAGTTTGGTGCCCGTAGCGTTGCCCGTACCCGTGTTCTGCACCGTGACTTTGTAGCGGATGCGGTCACCGGGGTCGGCTTTGCTGTTGGAGTTGTTGTCGAGGATGATTTGGTCGGTTTGCTGTGGAGCAGGGACGGTGGGGGTTTGGGCGCGGAGCGCCGCACCTGCGAGGAGCAGACAGAAGAGCAAAAGATACTTCATCGGTGAAAAAGTAAAAGTGGTGAACGCTGAAATTGTACAACAAAGAAACACAGAAACCGGGGCATAAAAAAGCCGCTTGCCCGACAGATGCGGGAAACGGCCTATGCTGATGGGCGATAAGCGGCCCAATCCGATGTGATTCAATGGATTGGGCTGCTCATACTTCATCGCTCATCGTTTTCAGTTCATTTCAGCAGCAGCTGCATCAGGGCTTCCAAGTTGGCCTCTCCGACGGGGATTTCCCAGTCGCCGATCTTGATCTCGCGGTTGCGGATGGAGTCGATTTTGCCCACGTTGACGATGAAGGATTTGTGGACGCGCATGAAGCCCTGCGCGGGCAGTTTCTCCTCGATGCCTTTGAGGGTGGACTTGGTGAGCACCGGTTTTTTCGCGCCAGCGAGAAAAATTTTGACGTAGTCCTTCATGCCCTCAATGTGGGTAATGTCTCGCACCGTGATTTTCACCAGCGCGTACTCTACGTTGACGAAAAAAGATTCGGGCGCGTCGTTAGCCGCCACAGGAGCGGGCGGTGGAGCGGTGGCCGAAGTGGCGAGCGCCATCTTTTTCTGCTGGGCATCCAGCGCTTTATAGGCGGCTTTGGCAAAACGCTCGAAACTGACAGGCTTCATCAGGTAGTCCACCACATCGAGATCGTAACTCTCTACGGCGTAGTTGGAGTAGGCCGTCACGAAGATCACCATCGGCTTTTCAGTCAGCGTCTGCAAGAATTTGGTGCCCAGCATGCCTGGCATCTGGATGTCCAGAAAAATCAAATCCACAGGGCCGCGCTGCAAGGCTTCCATCGCCTCGAAGGCGTTTTTACAGGTACCCACCAGTTCCAAAAACGGTATCTGCCGGATGTTGTCTTCCAACATTCGGCGGGCGATGCTTTCGTCGTCTATGGCAAGGCAAGTCATATTGTGGTGATTGGTGAACTGGTGATTGGTGAACTGGGATTAGTTGACTGTTAAATCAGTACCAGATACTTCGTTGTTCATAAAGACGCACAAGTATCGGTGTGGCTGCCAGTCACGCCGATACTAAACCAAACGCCGCCCACATCGTTTCACCGCCACCAATCACCAATTCACCAGTCCACCAATCACCACAACATGACCGGCATACTCCTCGTCAACCTCGGTACACCAGATGCTCCCACGCGCAGCGCGGTCTATCGCTACCTTAAAGAATTTTTGCTCGATCCCCGTGTGATCGACATCAACCCCATTTCCCGCAACCTGTTGGTGCGGGGCATCATTGCGCCATTCCGCTCCGGGCAGTCGTCCAAAGCCTACCAGCAACTGTGGACGGAGCAAGGCTCACCGTTAAAATTCTATGGCGAACGCTTGGCCAAACAAGTGCAACAACTGCTTGGCGATGAATACCTCGTGCAACTTGCCATGCGCTACCAGACGCCATCTATTGAAGCAGGTATTGCCCAAATGATGCAGGCAAAAGTATCAAAAATCAAAATCTTCACGCTGTTTCCGCAGTACGCCAGTGCCAGCGTAGGCTCCGTACACGAGGAGGTGATGCGGGTGCTGAGTCGGCAGCAGATCATACCAGCATTGGAATTTGTGAGCAGTTACCCCACTTGGCCGGCGATGGTGGATATTTATGTTCAAAATGCCCGCCGCTACGACCTCAGCAGTTATGACCATATCCTGTTCAGTTATCACGGCCTACCGCAGCGACAACTGCGCAAGGGCGATGCTTTCGGGCACTGCCTACAAAGCCCCGACTGCTGTCAAACCCTCACGCCAACCAACCAGTTTTGCTACTCGGCGCAATGCTATGCCACCACCCGCGCCATTGCTAACGCCCTGAGCCTGAAGCCTGAACAGTACACCGTCTGCTTCCAGAGCCGCCTCGGGA
>JAYSUY010001043.1:0-7874 GCA_043718855.1 Saprospiraceae bacterium
ACAACGGTTTAGGCGAAAACAAAGGCACTGAAGTCAGCCTCGAGCGCCGCTTCGCCGAGGGCTGGTTCCTGCTCGCCAACGCCACACTCCTCGACTCCCGCACCCGAGGCAGCGACAACGTCTGGCGCACCTCGCGCTGGGACATCGGCCACCTCGCCAACCTCACGCTGGGCAAGGAGTGGCAGCGCGAAAAACGACCCGGCAAGCTGCGCACCTTCGGCCTCAACGCCCGCGCGATATGGGCGGGCAGCCCGTTGGAGCGCGACATCGACCTGCAAGCCTCGGAAGAGAAATATGCGACCGTGTTCATAGAAACTAAGGGCTACGAGCGCAAGTACCCCGATTATGCCCGCCTCGACCTCCACGCTTACTGGCGCAAAAACCTCAGCAACCGCCGTAACAACACGCTCTCTCTCGACATCCAAAACCTGACGGGGAAGGTGAATCTGGCCTATCACTACTTCGACCCGTTTACTCGCAAGGTGGAGACGAAGTACCAGTTGGGGCTGATCCCGAATTTGAGTTGGCGGGTGGAGTTTTGAAAAGAAAGCCCATAATACTTGATGGGTCAGCCCATCGTTTTGAGGTGGCCAAAGCAGCAGCAACCCTACTTTTGGCCTAAAAAAATGCCTGTGCAAAACTTCCGCTCGTTCACATTTTTCATCGCCCTCAGCTTGTTGGCCATCGCTTGTTCTCCCTCAAAAAAAGGCAGCAGCAACAGCAAGAACGCCCCTACCAGCACGGTTTCCATGCAGTTGCGCAAGCGCATTGCGGACAAAGCCCAGCAGTACGTCGGCTCCACATACAAGTACGCTGGCACCAACCCAAACAAGGGATTTGATTGCTCTGGCTTCACCTTTTTTGTGTTCAAGGAATTCAATGTGGAGGTATCGCCCTCCTCTGCCGAGCAATCGAAACAGGGATACAAAATACCGCTTGATAAGGTAAAGCCCGCCGACTTAGTATTTTTTGGCGATGCCAGCCGCATCCAGCACGTGGCAATGGTCGTAGAGCGCACGAAGGATGGCATCGTATGCGTACACAGCACCACCAGCCGGGGCGTGATCGTGGAAAATGTGTCGAATTCGACTTATTGGAAACCTAAAATCCTGTTTGCCCGCGATGTGCTGAGCCGGTAGGGAGGGTGGAGGGCTGGAGGTGGAGGGTAAAGGGCCGCGCCGCACCCATGCTACTGGACATTTTTCACATAACGCCACGACGGCGATAGGGCTAAATCATTCAAAGTCAGTCGTTGTGCCGTCGTGGCGTTGTGTGAAATCAAAATGCTCAGTAGTGAGGCTACCCTCTACCCTCCGCCTTCTACCCTCTACCCCATGCATCCTACGCCAGCGTTTTCAGCGCGGCTTTGATCAAATCCTCCACCCGCGACAGATTGGGGCTGTCTTTCATCACCAAGTTGAGGGCTTTTTGCACGGCAATGCGCTGGAAACCCAGCGAGATGAGTGCCGAGAGTGCTTCTTCTCGTGTCTGACTGTCGAGTGCAGACAGTTGCAGCGCACCAGCATCAGGGGCCTCCTTGCTGAGTTTTGATTTCAGGTCGAGGATGATCTGCTTGGCCGTTTTGGCACCAATTCCTTTCACTTTTTGCAGCACATGGGCTTGCTCGCCGATGACCGCTGCCCGCACCTCGTCCACCGTCATCGACGACATGATGAGTTGAGCGGTGGTAGCCCCAACTCCCGTCACGCCAATGAGTTGCACAAAAAGCGAGCGCTCCACTTGGGTGGCAAATCCATACAGGGTGTGCGCATCTTCCCGCACGATCAGGTGGGTGTAAATCGTGGTACGCTCTTGCCCACCGATGGCGGTGAACGTGCTGAGCGGGATGTTGATGTGGTAGCCGACTCCGCCCGTTTCCACGACGATGACCGCTGGGCTGCGGTAGGTGATTTCTCCTTTTAGGTATGCGTACATGAGCAGCAGTGAGGGGTGAGGAATGAGCAGTGAGGGGTGAGGAATGGGCAGTGGGCGGGCGAGCAATTAGGGGGCCAAGCGCTGAATGTTCCAATGCCCGTTTTCCAGCACATAATCAATGCGGTCGTGCAGTCGACTTTCGCGGCCTTGCCAGAATTCGATGCGATCGGGACGCAGCAGGTAGCCACCCCAAAATGGCGGCAGGGGCAAGGCGTCGGCTCCGGCATATTGCTCCTGTAATTGTGCAGAGCGGTTTTCCAGTACTACTCGGTCGCTGACAACTTGGCTCTGCGGGCTGGCCCATGCCCCGATCTGGCTGCCCAGCGGTCGGCTTTGAAAGTACTCTAGCGACTGCTCCGGGCTGATTTTCTCTACTTGGCCCTCGATGCGGATCTGACGCTCCAGTTCGAGCCATGTGAACAGCAGCGCGGCTTGTGGGTTGCTTGCTAAGTCACTGCCTTTTCGGCTTTCGTAGTTGGTGTAAAACACAAAACCCTCTTTATCAACACCTTTCAGCAACACAGTGCGTGCACTGGGCCGTCCGCTAAGGTTGGCCGTAGCGAGGGTCATGGCATTGGGTTCGGGCAATTCGCTCTGTACAGCCTCCTCAAACCAGTGGGCAAACTGACCCAATGGATCGGGCAGCACATCGGCTTCGTTGAGCGACTGGCGGGAGTAGCTGCGGCGCAGGCTGGATATGTCAGTAGTCATGGACATTATTTTTGTGGCGCAAAAGTAGTTTTCATCGCTTGTCAAAAGGCAAAAACTCTACCCGTCCAATCAGCACTTCTTGCAGCCGCTTAGGCAAGTTGGGGTAAAAAATATTGGCACTGATACGCCGCTGTTCCTGCGGTTGGAGGGGACCTTCGCCCGTGCTGGTGACCGTGCCGCGCAGGGCAGGGTCGCTTGGATCGAGGAGTTGACTGAACCACAGGCGCTGGTCTTTTCCGTAAATCAGCAACTCCACGCAGGGATGTTGAGCGGGTAATTGGAGCGGGTTTTGGATCACCACGCTGGCTTGCCAGCCCTTTTCGATGGTTCGGGTGGCATCCGAAGGGTCGGGGGTCATCATGCGCACACCGCTCTGCTCGGCACCGACGAGGACCGGGCCAGCCGATACGACCACTGCCCCTGCGCCTGTGATGCGGCAAGATTGGGGCCGACCAGAAAAAGCCGACAGCGGCCAACCTGCAAAAAATGAGGTGCGCCCCAGTGGTGGCACAGCGGGGGAAAAAGTCGGCATCACTGTGCTGGGCTGACCGTTGCAGGTGATCGGTTGGCCCGTGCTATCGGTCGGCTCCATACGCAGCCAGATGCGCTGCCAAGCCCCTGCCCGGTTGTCGCAGATGCCGACAACGAAAAACTGACCCTGCTCCGACCAGCAGTTGAGGTCGCTGATGCTGATGTTGGCCGTGTCGGCATGAGCGGGCAGCAAGTCGTTGGCGGCGGTGGGGGGGAGAGCAGTGTGTGTGGGGTCACCATTTTTACAAGAAAAAAAAGCGGCGAGGAGGGAAGCAAGGAGAAGGAGGCGCATGAGCGAGGAAGGGGGCGGTTTATGCCCTGCCCGCAAAGGTCTCCAAACTCGCTTTTTTCCAAAAACAAAAAGGCTAAGGAACGGTGATGGAATAAAGGTACAAATTAGAGGAGCCGTTTTTGTTGCTGTTGAGGCCGGAGGAGGGCGTTTAGTGGGGCCTAAACAACCGACGAACAACGAAAACAGCGGCAAAACAAGGCCGCCTAATTTGTACCTTTATTCCTGCACCGTTCCTAAACCTCCAGAGCGCGGCAACTCGACCGGAAAAACTCGTATCATCTGCTACCTTTGCCCGGCTTTATGGCAAAATTTGTCTTTCCATCGCTTTTTTTCCTCTTCGCGCTGCTGCTTTGGGCGGCTTGCGGCAACGGCAACGGCCCGTCGGCCAACGATGTGACGTTGGCGCAGGTGTACAACAAAACCTTGCTGCTCTCCGAGTTGGAGGGGGTGATACCAGAAGGTACGCCGCCTACTGACAGTGCGCTCATCGTGAGTGCCTACATGCAGCGATGGGTACGCGAGCAACTGCTGATGTACGAGGCCGAGCGCAACATCCCGAAGGATTTGAACATCGACGAACTGGTGCGAAACTACCGCGCCAGCCTGGTGCGCTTCAATTTTGAGGAGCAGATCATTGCCGAAAAACTCGACAGCACGGTATCGGAGAGCGAATTGCGGACGTACTACGAAAACAACAAGGAGCAGTTTCAACTCGAAAGCACCATCCTGAAATGCCAACTCCTGAAACTCCGCCCTGAAGCACCGCAGAGCGAAATCAACAAACTGTGGAACAGCCGCAAGGACTCAGACAAGCCTAAACTGGCCAACTACGCCAAGATGTGGGCAACGGTGACGCTGCTCGACGAGGAAAAATGGTACAAATTGGAGGACATCGCCGCGATTCTGCCTGATGGCACGTTAAGCCCCGACAACATCAACTCGCGCCGCGAAGGCACTTTGAGCGATGATGGCATCCGATACTACTACCGTGTCGCAGAGGTGGTGCAGGGGAAAACGACCGCTCCGTTCGATTATGCCCGCGAGCAGGCCAGCAAAATCATCCTCCACCGCCGCAAGCAGCAACTGCTCGACAAGTGGAACGATGAACTGTACCAAAAAGAACTGCGCAGGGAGAACATCAAGATCAACTGACCGCAATTTGCCACCGCTTAAACTTCGTAGATTTTAAAAACCTACGAGGTTTAGCATACCGATTTAAAAATCAATTTCATTGACAATGAATATTTTAGGCTCAAAAACAAACTTCTTTACCCGCCGAAGCCTCGGCGTAGGCGGGTCAAACTTCAAACTTCAAACCTCAAACTTCCTTTTTCTCCTGCTTTTCCCCTTCCTGCTTTTTTCTCAAAATACCGACAAAGCAGTGATCGACCGCGTAGTGGCGACGGTGGGCGGCGAGATCATCTTGCTGAGCGAGGTACAGGAGCAGTTGGCTTATGCCCGGCAGCAACAGCCCACGCTGGGCGATGAGTACCGCTGCGTGTCGCTGCAAAATTTGGTGGTGCAAAAACTGCTGGTGAACCAGGCCAAATTAGACTCCGTAGAGGTGAAGGACGATGAGGTGGAAACCCAATTGGCTGCCCGCATCGACCGTTTGCTGGACTACTTCAACCAAGACCAAAAAGCGCTGGAAGAATACTACGGCCAGACCATCGATCAGATCAGGGACCAGTACCGCACCGATATGCGCGGCCAACTGCTGGCCGAGAGGATGCAAGCCAAAGTGACCGAAAAAGCAACCATCACGCCCGCCGAGGTGCAGGTGTTTTTTGCCAACATCCCGAAAGACTCGCTCCCATACTTCAATGCAGAGGTCGAAATCCGCGAGATTGCCTACAAGCCACCGGTGAATGCTGTCGAACTGGCCAAAGCCCGCACTCGAATCGATGACCTGCGCACCCGCATCGTGGACGGCAAGGAGGATTTTGCCGAACTGGCCAAAAAATACAGCGACGACACCGGCTCCGGTCAGCAGGGCGGCGACTTGGGCTGGCAAAAGCGTGGCACTTTCGTCACGGACTTTGAGGCGATGGTGTACAAATTGGAGAAGGGCCAGACCAGTCAGGTGGTGCAGACGGAGTTTGGCTTTCACATCATCGAGCTGCTGGAGCGCCGGGGCAACCTGATCCACGCCCGCCACATCCTGCTCAAACCCGAAATCACGGATGCTGACCTCGATGCGGCAAAAGCAAAAATGGACTCTGTACGACTCGGCATCTTGGACGGCCAACTCACCTTCAGTCAGGCAGTGAAGCGCTTTGGCAACAAAAACACCCAGAGTTACAACAACGACGGGCGTGTGGCCAACCCCCGCTCCGGCAACACGTTTTTTGAGGTAGCCGATCTCGACACGGACATTTTCTTCTCCATCGATGGCCTGCAACCGGGCGACATCAGCAAGCCCGCCGACTTCCGCGCACCCGATGGCACCCGATATTTCCGCATCATCCAACTCGTGAGCCGCAGCAAGCCGCACAAAGCAGACTTGAAGCAGGACTACAACAAAATCCAGCAAGCGGCCCTCGAACAGAAAAAATCACAGTACACCGAGCGCTGGATGGTGGAAAAACTGCGCAGCACATACCTCTCGGTAAACGATATGTTTATGACTTGCCCGAATATCCAGGAAATTTTGGGGGAGATAAAAATGTGAGCGATGCTACAACGCGAAGAAATATTACAGTTTCTGGCTCAGCACAAGCAACAGTTGCACCGCGACCTGCGGATTGTGAAAATCGGTATTTTCGGGTCGTTTGCTCAAGGCAATGCCACCGAAGCCAGCGACATTGACCTGATCGTGGAGTTCGAGCCGAACACCGACGACTTGTACGAGAAGAAGATTTACTTGAAAGAATTTTTGAAGGCGCGCTTCGCCCGTGAAGTGGACGTGTGCCGAGAAAAGTATATCAAGCCAGTTTTCAGAGCCCAAATTTTGCGCGCTGCTATCTATGTCTGAAAAAGATAACAACCACCTGCTCAACATCTTGGATTGCGGACAAGCCATCCGAGATTATGTCGTCGGCATCGCCGATGCTGATGCTTTCTTTTCAGACCGCAAGACGTTTGACGCTACGCTCATGAATTTCGTCGTCATCGGCGAGGTGATCGGGAAACTCAGTGCTGAAACCAAAAACGAGCACCAGCAAATACCCTGGAACCGCATCAAAGACTTTCGCAACGTCGTCGCGCACGACTATTTTGGGGTTGATGCGGAGGAAGTTTGGCAGGTCATCCACAAACCCTTGCCTAAGTTCTTATCCGACGTTAAAAACATCCTGAATTAAGGTAATCGAGTGTTTTTCAGCATGATGCCAGATGGTTTTGCCTGTGGCTTGCTGATGCGCACAAAACAATTGACACAAAAAAAATGAAATTGCACTACCTCGCAGCCCTGCTGCTGCTTTGCCTCCCGTTTGCCGCAGCAGCCCAAAAACCCGACACCCTCCTCCCCGTCATCTCCTACGGCGAGCCGAAAGAGTATGAAATCGGCGGCGTGCGCGTCAGCGGCACCCAGTACGCCGACCCCGGCGCACTCATCTCCATCTCCGGTTTCCGGGTAGGCGAAAAAGTGCGGGTACCCGGCACGGCATTCCCGAAAGCCGTGCAGAGCCTGTGGGCGCTCAAGTTGTTCACCGACGTGGAAATCATCCGCGAGCGCACGCAAGGCGACGTAATTTTTCTGGAAATCGCGGTGAAAGAGATGCCCCGCTACACGCGCCACTCCTTCGTTGGGGTGAAAAAAAGCAAGCACGACGACCTCAACGGCATCGTCACCAAGTTCATCCAGAAAGGCGCGATTCTCACCGACAACGTGAAGGCCACGCTGGTGTACCAACTGGAAAACTACTATGTGGAAAAGGGCTACCGCAACGCCAAAGTGACCACCAAAGTGATGCCCGACGAGAAGGCCACCAACGCTGTACGCGTCGAGTTTAACATCAACCACGGCAAGCGCGTCAAAATCCAGAGCATCCAGTTTGTGGGCAACGACCATGTGAAAGACCGCGCCCTCCGCAAAAAAATGAAGGATACGGTGCCCAAAAGCCGCCTTTTTAAGAAATCAAAACTCGTACGCGCACTCTACGAGGACGACAAACTCAAGATAGAGTCGTACTACAACACCATCGGCTACCGCGATGCCCGTGTGGTGAAAGACAGCATCTGGCGCAACCCGAAAGGCCGCGTGATGATCCAGATGGACATCTCGGAGGGCGACCGCTACTTCTTCCGCAACATCGCCTGGAAGGGCAACACCATCTACGACATCAAGTACCTCGACCAAGTGCTGGGCATCAAGCGGGGTGACGTGTACAACAACGAACTGCTGCAAAATCGCCTCTCGTTCAGCCAAGATGGGCGCGACATCAGTTCGCTCTACCTCGAAACG
>JAYSUY010001044.1:0-2827 GCA_043718855.1 Saprospiraceae bacterium
CGGCTGTACGCGCTCCGTGTCCGTCACCGTAGGCCGCGACATCACCCTGCCGCAAGCAGAGGCGGGGCCACCGAAAATGCTGCATTGCCAACAACTCCAAATCCAATTGATGGGCAGCAGCACACCCGCTGCCGTGCAGTACAGTTGGGCGGGCGCGGGCATCGTGTCGGGCGTGGCCACGGCTGCCCCGACGGTGGATCAGGCGGGCACCTACACGCTCACCGTCACCCGCACCGACAACGGCTGCACCGATACCGACGAGGTGCTGGTGACCACACTTCCACTCCCAGATTTTGAGGCCGCACTGAAAAACCCGACCTGCAACTCCGCCACCGGGCAAATCCTGTTTGACCAGATCACCGGCGGGCAGTCGCCCTACACTTTTTCCATCAACGGCGGCAGCACCTTCCAAAACAATGCTGGTTTTGGCGGCCTAAAAAATGGCACCTACGCGCTCGTGCTGCGCGATCAATTCGGCTGTACGGCTTCGCAAAATGTTGATTTGGTGAGTGGTCTGCCGCCCGTTGTGCAGTTGCTGGCCAGCATCACATTGGCACTTGGCGATTCCACCCAACTCCAGCCGATCACCGTGCCGCCTGCTGCTGGCATCGTGCAGTGGCTCTGGTCGCCAGCAGAATTTTTGTCGTGTACGGATTGCCCGACACCCGTGGTCACGCCGCTGTACTCCCAGCGGTACACGCTCACGGTCACCGATTTAGGTGGCTGTACGGGGTCGGCTACGATACAGGTTTTGGTGAATCGCCGCCGCGACGTGTACGCGCCCAACGTGTTTTCGCCCAACGGCGACGGCTACAACGACGGCTTCACGCTCTACGGGCGCGGCACGGTACTCCTCCGGGAAGTGGAAATTTTTGACCGCTGGGGCAGCCTGGTGTGGCGGGCCGAGGGCATTGCGCTGGGCGATGAATCGCTGGGCTGGAACGGCCAGGTGCGCGGACAACCGGCTTCGCCGGGCGTTTTTGTCTGGAAAGCGGTGGTGGAATTCGTGGACGGGGAGCGGGAGGCGTTTTCGGGGGATGTGACGGTGGTGCGGTGAGGTGGTGGGGCAGCAATGGGACGCGGATCGAACGGGTTGAACGGATGAGGGCGGATTTTATAACTGTTTAGGATGGGAGAACGGATGAAACGGATCGAACGGATTTTAGCGGATTTTTTGAGTACACCTAAATTCAAAAACAGGGCAATCCGCTAAAATCCGTTCGATCCGTTCTCCCATCCTGCGGAGTTAAGCAGGGTGCTAAATAGTTGCCAGATTTCTCTCTAAATCCGTTTTTTTTAGCCTAATCTGTTCGATCTGTGTCCCATTGTTGTCGTGGGGGAGTTTCGTAAGAAGTCTATTTACCCGCCGTAGCCCATCCGCTCCGCTTTCGCCCGCTGCTGGATGTCGCGCAGGATGTCGTCCACATCTCCGAAAGTCTCGCGCAGCAAATTTGAGATGTCCACCCGTTGATTACTCTCCTCACACTCGGTCTCGATAATCCCCTTTTCGAGGCGTTTGATCAAACGATTGTACTCAAAACGCCAAGGTTTTTCGGCCTTTTCGCATTCGGTACAGTTGCAAGGCACCATCGTGCGCAGCGTCATGCGCTCATTGAAGTGAAAGCCCCGGTTGAGCGCGTCCACATCGCGGGCTAGCAGGGTGAGCAGCGATTTGGCTGCCCGACCCGTAGCCCGGAGGCTGATGCGCTTGTCACGGTGACTCTCCATCACCTCCGCGGTGGCCCCTTCGATGGAGAACACCGCCCCACGTTTCCACACCACTGGCGGCGATTTCAGCAGCGCGTACTGCCGCACGACGAGCCGCGTGACGATGCCCTTTGGCATAAAACTGTACTCATAACTGAGTTGCAGGTCGGTGCTGGCGGCGGGCCATTCGTAACCATCGGGCGTATTGTCGGGCAGCAGCGAAGGCACGATATAGAGGCCGCGCTGATCCGGCGCGGGGTAGCACAACTCGAACTTCTCCATCATCATCAGCAACTCCTCGAAGTAGTCTTCGTACTCGTGGCAGCTCCACACGGCATCTAAGTCGGCTCGGCTGAAATGGCCGTCGCTGCCTTTCTTTTTGGTGTGGTCGAGCAGGCGATACACCGCTCCGGTGGCCCATTCGGGGCGTAGGATGACCATTTTGTTCAGCCCGGCCACATCTTTGAAGTGCAGCACCGCACCGAGGTGGTGCAGGAAATCGAGCAGGTCATCCTGCCTGATTTTTTCGGTGACGCCCTCAGCAGCGCAGCGGGCGCGGTAATCAGCGAGCGGGATGTGGTCGGCTTGGAGGGCTTCGAGTTGGCGACGGATGGCCGCCCATTTTTTTGGGGTGCGCAGCCCCTGCTCAAACTGCGGCAGGTTGCGGACGCTGCGCTCGATGCGCTGGCGGAGGGCCACTGCCCCGGCGCGGTCGGTTTTGAGGTTGATGATGGTAGGCTGAGCCTCCTGCACGTTGGGGTAGTCTCGGCGGATGTCGCTCATGGGCAGGCTGGGCTGCATCTCGGCTTTTTGGTTCACCACGAGCAGCAGGCGGCTGTCTTGGCCGTATATTTCCTGCATTTGCAGCCAGTAATCGAGTTGCTCCTCCTTACGCCCGTCGGTCAGCAGGATGTAAAGCGAGCGCTTGCTGAGGAAAAACTGGTGGGTGGCGTGGTACACTTCCTGCCCGCCAAAATCCCAGATGTGCATGGTGAAATCGGGCTGCCCAGCCAGCAGCAGCGAGCGCACGGCGATGCCGGGGGTGCTGTCGCGCTCCTCGTGGGGCATCTCTGCATCGGGGTCTTCTATCTTGCGGGCCAGCGTGGTTTTGCCCGCGCCC
>JAYSUY010001045.1:0-7856 GCA_043718855.1 Saprospiraceae bacterium
CGACGTGCAGGAACACGAACTGGTATCGGTGGACAGCATGCCCAAAGTCCGGCTCGCCAACAAACTCTACCACAACACCGGGCGGCTGACTTTTGACGACATGACCGACCGTGTGGCCGACGGCTTGCCCTGTTTTTCCAACGGGGCCATCTACGCCGACCTCGACAACGACGGCGACCTCGACGTGGTGACCAACAACATCGAGGACGAGCCTTTTATCTACAAAAACCTGAGCCGCGAAAGCGGCGGCGCGGCGGGCAGCCACCTCTCGTTCCAGTTCAAGGGCCAGCCGCTCAACCGGCACGGAATCGGAGCCAAAGTGCTGATTTTCAAAAAGAACGGCGAGCGGTGGGCCGAGGAGTTTTGGCCCGTGAGGGGCTACCAGAGCAGCGTGCACGTGCCGCTGCACGTCGGTGTGGGCGACCCCGCTTCGCTCGATTCGGTGCTGGTGGTGTGGCCCGACCGCAGTTGGGAGCGGGTGTCAGATTTGAAATTTAACACCACCCAGACGCTGACGTGGCGACCCGGTTTGCCGCGTTTTGACTTTGAAAAATTTGGGCGCCGCCCCGCCGCGTCCTACGCCTTCGAGGATGCTACGGCGGCTACGGGCCTCGGTTTTTTGCACAAGGAAAACCCCTTCATCGAGTTCAACCGCGAGCCGCTGATGCCCAACATGGTGTCCACCGAAGGCCCCGCGCTGGCGGTGGGCGACGTAAACGGCGACGGATTGGACGACGTGTTTTTTGGCTCCGCCAAACGCGAGCGCAGCGCGCTGTACCTACAAACGAAGGGCGGAAAATTTGTAGAAAAAACGCCGCTTGCCATCCTCCAAGACAGCGTGTTCGAGGATGTGGACGCGGTGTTTGCCGACCTCGAAGGCGACGGCGACCTCGACCTCATCATCGCCGCCGGGGGCAACGAGTACCGGGGCGAGGAGGAGCCGATGCAGCAACGCGCCTACCTCAACGACGGCAAGGGAAACCTCAGCCGCGCCAACCCCTTCCCCACTTTGTTCATGACGGCCTCCTGCGTGGCGGCGGCTGATTTTGACGGCGACGGCCTCACGGATTTCTTTTTCGGCGGGCGGGCCATCCCCTGGAAGTACGGCATCACGCCAAAATCCTATTTGATGCGCAACCTGGGCGGGGGCCGCTTCGAGGATGCCACGCAGTCGCTCGCGCCCGGTTTGCAGGAGGCGGGCTTGGTGAAAGGCGCGACTTGGGCCGACTTGGACAGCGACCGCGACTTGGATTTGCTGCTGGCGATGGAGTGGGAGGCGGTGACGGCGTTCGTGAACAAGGGCCTCGCTCCCAACCCCTCTGCAAATGGAGAGGGGGGCGTTTTTTTTGAAAAAAAAGCCTTGCCCTCTGGTCGCGGCTGGTGGAATTTTGCTTTCCCTTACGATGCCGACGGCGACGGCGACTTGGACATCGTGGCGGGCAACACGGGAAAAAACAGCCGCCTCTCCCCTACCCTATCCGAGCCTATCCGCCTCTACGTCAGCGACTTCGATAACAACGGACAGACGGAGAGTGTGCTAAGTTACTATCTGAAAGGTAAGGAAATCACCTTCGCCAACCACGAAGAGATGCTGAAGGCTCTGCCGATGCTGAAGAAAAAATACCTGCACGCCAAAGCATTTGCACAAGCCGATGTGCCGCAGATTTTTGGCCAAGCCAACCTCGCCAAGGCGGTGCTGCGCGAGGCTGACACCTTTGAGAGCCTTTATCTAGAAAACACAGGGCAGGGCTATGTGGCCAGCCCGCTGCCCGACGAAGTGCAGTTCAGCACGCTCAACGCCGCTGCGCTCTGCGACCTTGACGGCGACGGCAAAAACGAACTGCTGCTGGGCGGCAATTTCTACGACTGTAACATCGAGATGGGCCACTACGATGCCTCGTTCGGCCATGTGCTGCGTGTGGGGGCGGGCGGGCAGATGGAGGTTTTTCCGCTGGGCGAAGTGCAGGTGAAGGGCCAGACCCGGCGCATCCGGGCGGTGAAAATCGGTGGCAAAACTGGTTTCGTTTTTGCCAGAAATAATATGGCGGCGGCGGTGCTGCAAGGTAAACGATGAACTATTGAGGTATGAACGATAAAAAACTCCATCACCAAACCACCACACAGGTATGACCAACGACGACTTTTTAGAAACTCGCTTGAGGACAGCCATTGCCGAAGTCTTTGGCACACTGGATATTACAGCGTTTCAGCAGGTGCGCGATCTGTTCGAGTGGGTAGAAATCCCCGGCGGTCACCACCTGTTCCGACAGGGCGACGAGGGCGATGGCATGTTTGTGGTGGCCGCCGGGCGGCTGCAAGTGTTCCGCAACCGAAGTTCGGGTCTGAGGGACAACTTGGGACACATCGTGCCGGGCGAGACGGTGGGCGAAATGGCGCTCATCACCGGGGAGCCGCGCACGGCTGACATCGTGGCGATGCGCGATAGCGTACTGGCCCGGCTCTCGAAGGCCAATTTTGAAGTGCTGGCGCAGCAGTACCCGCGTGCGCTGCTGCACATTTCCCGCAACATCATCGAGCGGCTGCAAAACCGCAGCAAGGCCAAACACGCAGCAAAGCCCATCCGAAACGTCTGTTTACTGCCCATCACAGCAGGGCTTGACTTCAGAGGCATTGCCCAGCAACTGTGCGACTGCTTGGCCACGCACGGCTCGGTGCTGCTGCTTGATAGCGCCTGGGTGAACGAGAGTCTGCAACAGCGGGACATCGCCGAAACCGACCGCAGCGAGCGCAGCGCGTATCACGGCCTCACAGCTTGGCTCGAAACGCAGGAGGCCAGCCATCGCTTCGTGGTGTATTTGCCAGATGCCGATGACACAGAGTGGACGCGCCGCTGCTTCCGCCAAGCAGATGAAATCATGCTGCTGGCTGGCTCGGTCGCGCCCCCCAGCCTCCACCCTTTCGAGCGGAAATACCTGCGGGGAGAGGGGCGTATCACCACAGCCGGGCAACGATTGGTGCTGCTGCACCCGCCCGATACGGTGGCTCCCTGCAACACCCGCGCTTGGTTGGCCAAGAGAGACCTCGTTTTTCACCATCATCTGAAATGCGCTGACCAACAGTCTTTTGAGCGGCTGGCTCGCTTCCTGAGTGGCAAGGCGGTGGGCTTGGTGCTGTCGGGCGGGGCCGCCAAGGGGTTTGCCCACATCGGTGTTTTGCGGGCATTGGAGGAGGCTGGTATCGTAGTGGACATTGTGGGCGGCACGAGCATCGGGGCGGTGATGGGCGCTTTGATGGCAGGTGGTTGGTCGGGCAAGCAAATACGCGAGCGTTGCCAAAAAATATTTCGCACCAGCCCGACAAGCGACTTCAACTGGATACCCTGGAACTCTATTTTTAAGGGAAAAAAACTGGACCGTCTGCTGCTCGAAAACTTCGGCGACCGGCAAATCGAGGACTGCTGGCTCAACTTTTTCTGCGTGTCCTGCAACCTGACCAAAATCCACCCGCACATCCACCGCAGCGGCAGTTTGCTGAGTGCCATCAGGGCCAGCATCAGCATACCCGGCGTGTTTCCGCCTGCCGAACTGCACAACGACCTGCACGTGGATGGTGGCGTGTTCAACAATATGCCTGTGGATGTGATGAGTGATTTGGGGGTGGAGACGCTGATTGCAGTGGATTTGCAGACTTACCGGGCGCAAGACGAACCCATTGAAAGGCGCAAGAACAACAAGCGCCGCTTGCCCAATCTGCTGTTCGTGGTGATGGAATCCACGATGCTCAGTGGTCGCTACCGCACGCAGGAACACAAAAAAGAGGTGGATTTGTACTTCAATCCGCCGTTGCGGGGGTTCAGCCTGATCGACTGGCACAAGTTCGACGAGATTGAGGCCATCGGGTATGAGCATGCGAAGGTGGTGATGGAGGCTATGGAAACAAGCCGAGGCGAGCAAGTTTCTGCCGTTGCATGACTTCCTCAATTTCATTGAAGCGGAATATGCTGACCGTCGCTTCGCCGATGGAAGTCAATCCCTCAATCCAGCCCTCTCGAACCTCAAAATGGTTGAACCAATCATCTGTACGCGGATTGAAAAAACGCACCAATTGATCCTTCACATAGGTACCAACATCGCTGCCTTTGTATCCGTTGCAGATTGGGCAACTGTAGGCCAAATTGTCAGGGTGTGTGCTGCCACCATGTTTAAGGCTGATGATGTGGTCAATC
Organism: Saprospiraceae bacterium; assembly: GCA_043718855.1. Lineage (GTDB taxonomy): Bacteria > Bacteroidota > Bacteroidia > Chitinophagales > Saprospiraceae > M3007. The sequence goes on from JAYSUY010001045.1 coordinate 4,187, forward strand.
TCGAAGGAAAAACCAGCCACTTGGTGGGGCAAACGGCAATACTCGCAACGCCACCCCGCCCGCTCTGCAACAAAGCGGCGGATGCTTTCAGGAATGTACCAACTCATGGGAAAGCAGAGTCAGTGCATGGGCTTTGGCCACGCGGATGATGCGTTCGAGGGTGAAAAAATGCTCCATTTCCATTTGTTCGAGAGCGGTAAGGCTTCGGGTCTGTTGCAGTTCCAGCAACTCGCTCAGCCGTTTCTGCTTTTTTTCCGAAGGTTTAAAGGCCAACACTTTCTCTGGGGCAAGACTCGCCAGAAACTCGGCCAATTCGTCGTACACATTGCTTTGGACTACCATGATGGATTGGATTTGTGTGCAAATTTACTGACTCCTTGCGAGTCATCAAGACCAAAAAATAAAACCTCCAGCCGCACAGTTTGTGCCACATCATTTCACCCAACCGCTCACACTTTTCCTGCCATGTCAAAAAATAGTGCGCTCTACCTCTTGCTTGGCTTTGCCCTGAGTACCCTGCTCGCCTTCAACTTTTTCTACGACCCACCTGCCTGCGCCATTGCGGTGAACAAACTCAATGTGTTCTACATCGGCGTGGACAACCCAATTTCGGTTGTGGTGCGGGGTTTGCCTAAGCAACAAATCATGATCCATGCCGATGGCGATTTGAAGAAAACCCCCGGCGACAACGACGATTATACCATCAGAGTAACTCAGCCCGGTACCGCCTACATCACCATTTCGGGCGGCGGCATCAAGCCGATGAAATTCCAGTACCGGGTAAAAAAGATACCCGACCCGGTACCGCGCTTGGGGTCAAAACACCGGGGCGGCACGATGGGCAACGGAGAGTTCAAGGCACAGAACGGCATCGCGGCGGTAATGGAGAACTTTGACTTTGATGCTGTCTGCGATGTGGTGAGTTATGAAGTCACCTACTTGACAAAACGGCAAGACCCAGTCACTGTCATCAACTACGGATCAAGGTTTAACAGCGATGTTGAAGCGCTCGTGAGCAAAGCAGCACCGGGTGTTGTGTATTTCTTTGACGAAATAAAAGTCCGTTGCCCAGGCGACGCTGCCGCCCGAAACTTAGGCTCGCTGGTGTTCAAAATCAAGTAAGTGGCTCGCCACATCGTCTCGCAGAGACACAAAGTATTCACCGTCAAAACTTTGCGCCTCTGCGTCTTTGCGAGACATTTGTGTCTAGGCTCGCTTTTGTGAGACATTGTGTGTGGTACTTACTTGGCGCACTCACTTTTTCCGCACCACTTTCCCCCCCTTAAACTCCACCACTTTCGCATCCGGAAATTTCGCCCGCGCCTCGTTTTCCAAAAAAACCTCCGCCTCAGCCGCTGTTTTGAACTGCCCCACGAAGTAGGCGTACTGCTGGGTCTGCTTCTCGCGCTGCATCAGGATGCCGTCCGACTGGCGCAAAATCGTATCGCGCTCAGCCACCAGCGCCTTGTTGTTGCGGGCGATTTCGAGGGTAAAACCGGTGAATCGAGCGGGCAAAGCCTTCGGAATGAACTTCAAATCGGTCTGCTCGGCCACCATCGGCGGCAGTGGCACCGAGTTGTTGGCCTCTGGTAACTGTCGGCTGCGTGGCGAGTTGAGCGTAGCACCAGGCGGAAGCGCACCAGCCCTTTGAGCCTTATTTTTCACTTGTTTCATGTTTTTGGCCTGCTCCTCTTCGCGCACGATCTGCTCCAGTGAAGGCCAGCGCAGGTACTCGGTCGAGTCATTGGTGATGCCTGTGATGCGCAGCACTGTGCGGCGGTTTTGCTGGTGTTCTGCCTCCGAGCAAGTCACCCCATCGCGGCAGCGGTTGGCGAGTTGGGTCTCGCCGTAGCCTTTGGCTGTGATGCGGTAAGCCTCCACGCCCTCGCTAACGATATAAGCCACAGCACTTTCGGCCCGGCGCTGGGAAAGCGTTTCGTTGTAAGCGTTGTTGCCCCGGCAATCGGTGTGTGAGCCGAGTTCCACCGAGAGGCCCGGGTTGTCCTTCATCAGTTGCACCGCCAAGTCGAGCCGCTCGGAAGCATCGGCGCGGATGTCCCACTTGTCGTAGTCGTAGTAAATGTTCTGAATCTCGATTTTCTTGTCCAGTTTAGCCCGCTCCAGTTCGATGTTCGCCAGCAAGGTGCCGTTGGCATTGCCAGAAGTGAGGTTTTCTGTCACGCCTGGCGTAAGCGAGCGCACCCCATCAACGCACAGGATGCAACCCTTCACGTTGACGTACACCTCAATGCGTTTCGCCAAAAAACCAGGCTTGCGGATGAGCATGGTGTAATGGTTGCCTTGCTCAAAATTCTGCTGGAAGAAGGCTTCAGGGTAGCGGGTCAGCACTTTTTCGGGGCGGCGCTGGGTGCGGTTGTAGATTTCGATACTCGCGCCCTGTATTGCATCCACGATTTGTTCGGGCGATTCGCGGGCTTCAGCAATGGTCGCATCGAAGGTGTAGCCGGGCTTGCGGCGCATCTCTAATTTGCGGTACATTTTTTCTTGGCCCAATTGCACCGTGTCTTGCCGGTCGAAGAACACATCTTTGCGGGCCAAAAGGCGGTAGCGGCCAGGTGCGAGCGAAACGGCAAAATGCCCCAGCGTATCGGTGACAAGTTCAGCCCGCACGATGTTGGCGGGTAGTTCGTACACCGTCACCTGTACCTGTTGGAGCCGCCCCCGGTTGTTTTCTTCGTAGGTGTAGCCGTCAAGCGCGGTCTGGGCGGTGGTGTTGTTTTGGAGGAAAAAAATAGCGGCAAGCACCGCGACAAGCAAACGAGGCATAAGTTTTCTCATTGAAAATCAGATTTTTAGAAAAAAGCAGAGGCAAAAATACCCCAATACGCCGTAGTTTTGTCCAATGAAATCGGAATTTGCGCCCGTTATCTCCACCCTGCAAGCCGCTCTGCCCGGCCTGAAAGGAGTCTATCTGTTCGGCAGTCGAGCCGATGGCACGGCACGGCCCGATAGTGACTACGACCTCGCTTTTTTGGCTCCCAACCACTCGTTGAGCGATTATGCCCTGTATCGCCTACGTCTGCAACTGGCTTCGTTGCTCAATGCCGACGTGGATTTGATTGACCTCTACCCAGCTTCTACGACACTGCAATTTCAAGTGGTGGCAAAGGGGCAGTGCCTATTTTCTTCCGACAATCTCTTTTGCAATGAGTTCGATTTGTTCGTGTTTTCCTCTTATCAGCGCTTGACCGAGGGGCGGCGAGAGATTATCCAAGATGTTCATCAAAGAGGGTTTGTCTATGCAAGATGATGTTTTATTGAACAAAACCGCAGAATTGAACCGCTGCCTCTTTCGTATCCGCGAGGAGTATTTCGGGCATGAGGCTGAGTTTGAGATCGAACTGCGCCGACAGGATTCAGTGGTGCTCAACCTGACCCGCGCCTGCGAGACGGCGATTGACTTGGCCAACCACATCGTCAAAATTCGACAACTGGGCATCCCACAGACTTCTCGTGAAAGTTTTGACCTGCTCCGCTCGGCTGGAATCCTCTCGGCGGTTCTTTGCCAGCAGATGAAAAACATGGTGGGTTTTCGGAACATCGCTATCCATAGTTATGCCCGCCTGAGTTTTGACGTAATCCGAGGAATCGTGGAAGAGGAGTTGGGAGACTTTGAAGCATTTGAGGAAGTGGTACTGAGGCTGTGAGG
>JAYSUY010001046.1:0-7856 GCA_043718855.1 Saprospiraceae bacterium
CCCCCCCCCCCCCCCCCCCCCCCCCCCCCAAAACATTGAAAGTCAATGTTTTGAAAAAAATACATGACATTCTTGATTTGCTCCTGCGATTTCATAAAATGCCGCTTTTGGGCAGAAATACTCACCTTGCCGGAAGAAACGAGCCGACCATGAGCGAGCCACGCACCACACATTTTTCCTCCATTGACACGCTGCGCGGGCTGGCCGCCGTAGCCGTGTGCCTGTACCATTTCACCTACGGTTTTCTGAGCCCAGAGCAGCCGCTGCGCGTGCTGTCGCAGTACGGGTACTTGGGCGTACAGGCGTTCTTCGTGATTTCGGGCTTTGTGGTGCCCTACTCTTTTGTCCAAAAAGGCTACACGCTGCGGGCCTTCCCCGATTTTTTTCGCAAACGCGCCCTGCGCATCGAGCCGGCATACTGGGCAAGCATCGCACTGATGTTAGGCATGGATGCTATGGCGACACTCGACCCGACGTATGTGGCGCCGCTGCCGCACCAGAATTGGTGGAGCCTCCTGCTGCACATCCCGCACGCCAACGCGATACTGGGTCAGCCGTGGGTGCGCGAGATTTACTGGACGCTGGCGATTGACTGGCAGTTTTACCTGTTCGTGTGCCTAGCATTCCCGCTCCTGCGGCGTGGGGAGTGGTGGCTGCGTTACCCGTTTTTGCTGGCATTTTGCAGCCTGCACTCCGTGAGCGGAGTGGCTTGGCTCGGCTACCACGCGGTGCCGTTCGCGGCGGGCATCGTATTTTTTCATTACCAGAACAAATCCATCGGACAGATCGAACTGTACGCCTGTTGGCTGCTGCTGCTGGGCCTGACGTACCGCGAGATGGGCATCACGCACACCGTTGCTATAGGGCTGTCGGTGGCGGTCATCCAGTTTGTGCGATGGGCTTGGGCCTGGGCGGCTTTTTTGGGCAAAATTTCGTACTCCATCTACCTCACCCATGTGTTCAGCGGCTGGACGCTGTGCAGCGCGCTGGGCGTGTTTGTGCAAAACGAGTGGTGGCGAGCAGCCATCGTCCTGCTCGCCACCGCGCTGAGCATCGTGTTTGCCCGGTATTTTTACGAAAAAGTGGAGGCGCCGACCCAGCAGTGGGCGAGGAGGTGAGTGTCATCATTTGGGTCATTGTGTCATTTTTACCCGCCGTAGCCTTTTCATCCGCCGAAGTCTTGACGCAGGAGGAGGCGAAGGAGGGTCGCCAGACTCACGATGTCAAATTCCCTACTCAAAAACCACCTTCTCCGCCAGCACACCTTTTTCAAAATAAGCCTTCACGACGTACACGCCGCTGGGCAGCCCGGCCCGGTCGAGGGCGTAGGTGCTGCTATCCAAGTGCTGGATACTGTGTACCAATCGCCCGCTCACATCGAACAGTTGGATTCCCTGAAACCGCAACCCTTCCGGCACGGAAATGATGGCTTGGCCGGTGGCCGGGTTAGGCACGATGGTCATCTGCACGGAGTTGCTCTGCAGAAGATCGTCGGTGCCAACAGGCGGGCAGCCAGATTCCAGCCCCAGCGCGATGTAGCCGCGAGGTGCGAAATAGCCGATGATGGTATCGATGTACGCACGAGCGGAAATGCCGTTGACATCGCAGCCGAATTGCAGGGGTTTGGGCACACCGGAGTAGTTCGTCCACTCCCAGGGGGCGGAAGTGTTGTTTGGCGTTCCGATGAAGGGAAAAAAGCCGTTCGCACCGCCGTTGCGGGCTTTGGCGATGGCTCCGTACTTGTCGGCGGAGGGCAGGAATTTTTTGAAAATGTCGTTGTTGCCGAACTGCTCAACATACCTGTGCAGGTCGCAGGAGCCACTCACTTCTACAATCCGAGTCGTCACAGGGTCTACGATAGTGCCGCCGATGTAAGCAGTCTTGCAGGGAGCGTCATACCTATCCGACAGCACTTGGTACGACACGAGTGGCATGTCTCCCTTGTCCAACCAATTGCTGTCGGCCAGTGCACCGCCCATGTTCACGCACAGTTGAAAGTTGGACGCATAGCCGACGTGGTTGGGTACACACAGCGTGTCGCCCACCTTAAAAAGCCCCGATGTGACCGTTTCTAACAACGCATCTGCCAGCGTTGGGCCAGTGGTGGCGTATAGGTTTCCGTTCACCGCCTCCTGTACCATACGGTACTTGCCGCCCGGCAGTGCCGGGTTTTTAATGACAAACTTGTCTGGGTCAGAGGTGGTGTAGATGTCCTCGAACTTATTGAGGTAGGCAGCAGCGAGCGACACGTATCCGCCTGTGCCTTGCCCCCACACCACGATTTTGTCGGGGTTAATGCCGAACTGGTTGCCGTGCTCAGCCACATCCTTGCGGAAGTAGCGGACGCAGGTGCTCACGTCCTGCACACCTCGGTACAAGGCGTTGATGAAACCGAGGCGGCGAGTGGATTCGCTGATCGCCGTCGGAAACCAGCCGCCGCGATAGTCTGCCACTGCCACGACGTAGCCCATTTGGGCTAAACGTGTGGCAAACTCCACGTTGGAAGAGTCGTTGAGCGCGCCGCCGCAGGTGCCGTTTTGCGGGAAGGGAAAAAAATTGCCCGTTTTCAAGTACACGATGAGCGGGCGGCATTTTTGGGCATCGCCTGCCGGAGTGTAGATGTGGGCGGTGAGTTGCTGGCGAAAAGGCCGTCCGCCAACGACTACGGGCAAGATGCTGAAGTTGGAGCCGTAAGTGACGGTCTGCACATTCACTTGGCTAAACACTGGCTCAAGGTAGCGCTGCTGGGCAGCAAGGTGGGCGGCGCAAGTCAGCAGGAGGGCGAGGAGAAAGGCTTTTTCGCCGAAGCCTTTTAATCCGCCAAAGTCTTGACGAAGGAGGAGGCGAAGGTGGATTGCTTTTTTCATGGTGTCGGATGTGTGGTTATTGTTGAAAAAACGTAAAAATTTAGCCGCCTGCCCCTGGACTTGTCATGTCGCAACGAAGTGGAGACATCTACACAACCCAAGTTTCTTGGCATCTCTTGGCCGAGGTTTCTGAACGAGGCTTGGCTTGTGTAGATGTCTCCACTTCGTTGCGACATGACAAGTCAAAGGGCGGCTTAGCAGTTGCGAAAAAACAACAGGGGGACACTTGGTTTTACCGAGTGCCCCCCTGTTTATTTTACGATAAGCGTGCCGCCAAACTTAGGCGGCATCTTGTTGGCAATTAGCACTACCTGTCCCGAAAATCGGGATTGGCTAATTATCACATTCTACTCAAACACCACTCTTCGCGCCACGATACCGTCTCGGAAGCGGATTTTGGCGACGTACATACCCGTCACCAAGTTGCCGCGCTGCATTTCGAAGGTGGCTTGGTTGATGTTGAAGATGCTGCGCACGGCGCGGCCGCTGATGTCGAACAACTCGACCGACTGGATGAGATGGTCAGCATCGGCGCTGAACTGCATCACCGACTGCGCCGGGTTGGGCACAATCTGCACCTGACTGTCGGAGAGCAGGTTGGTGGTGCTGCTCACGTTGGGGCAGTTGAGGCCAAGTGCGATACAAGCGCGAGGCGCAAAGTAGGTGATGATGGTATCAATGTAGGCACGAGCAACGGCACCGCTCAAGTTGTTGCAGCCGGCCGAAGCGAGTGGCGCGGGAACGCCAGTGAGGCTGGTCCACTCCCAGGGAGATGCGGAGTTGTTGGGTGTCCCGATAAAGGGAAAAAAGCCGTTGGCACCGCCGCTGCGGGCTTTTGCAATGGCACCGTACTTGTCGGCAGAAGGTTTGATGGTCTTGAACTTGTCGTTGTTGCCATACTGCTCAACATACTTGTGCAGGCCACAGGAGCCGGTCACTTCCACCACAGGCTGTGGCCCGGTGATAGAAGGCACGTTGAGCACATTGGTCTCGCAAGGCGCAAAAAAGTCGCTCGGCACATGGTAGGAGATGAGTGGGATGTCGCCCTTGTCAAGCCAAGTGCTGTCGCCAATCGCGCCGCCCATGTTCACACAAAGTTGGAAATTGGAAGCATAGCCGACGTGGTTGGGGATGCACAGCGTGTCTCCGACTTTGAACAAGCCGCCGGACACGATATTCAGCAGCACATCCACTTTGGTGGGGCCAGTGGTAGCATACGGGTCTCCGTTCACAGCTTCTTGCACCATCCTGTACTTGCCACCTGGCAGCTGTGGGTTGATGATGACAAATTTGTTCGGGTCGGAAGTGTTGTAGATGTCCTCAAACTTGTTGAGATAAGCCGATGCGAGCGACAGGTAGCCGCCCGTGCCTTGGCCCCACACCACGATCTTGTCGGGGTCAACTTTGTAGGTGTTGCCGCCTTCAGCCACGTTTTTGCGGAAGAAGCGGACGCAGGTGCTCACGTCCTGCAAGCCCCGGTAAGCCCCGTTGATGAGCGTGAAGCGGCGGGTCGTTTCGCTAGTGGAGGTAGGCGCCCAGCCCAGACGGTAGTCGGCGACGGCCACCACATACCCCATTTTGGCAAGCCTTGTGGCAAACTCCACGTTGCTGGAGTCGTTCAGGTTGCCACCGCAGGAGTTGTTCTGTGGGAACGGGAAGAAGTTGCCCGTGTGCAGGTAGATGATGAGCGGGCGCTTGACCTCTGGATCGCCGTCGGGCGTGTACACCTGCATCACCAGCGGCTGGCGCACGGTGTTCTTGGTGGGGTCAAACAGAACGGGCAACACAGTGAAGTTGAAGCCGTAGGGCGTGAGGGCCGTTTTGCTCACCGTAGAAAACTGGGGGGTGAGATAGCGCTGAGCGGTGGCCGTATTGAGGGCCGCCAAAGCGCAGATGAGGAAAAGTGTTTGGATGAAACGCATGTTGATGGTAAAGTTTAAGCAGGTGAACAGTTGTTGTAGTTGTTATTTTTTTCGGTAATCGTAGATGACAGTGACGTATGCCATGCGGCCAATGCGGGGGCCGCCGTAGGTCTGAAACTGTTTGTTGTTCAGCAGGTTGGAGGCTCCGATCTTGAACGTGGCATTGAGGCGAGGCACCACCATGTTGACTTGGGCATCCATCAGTTCGTAGCTCGGTATGTCGCCCGTGAACTGGGGGGACCCCTCGAACACAAACCCCTGAATCCACTTATAGTTCACATTGAAGCCCAGCGTGTTGCGGTTCCAGAGCGGGATGTCGCGCCCAGAGAAGCCCAGGTTGTACTTGTGTTCCGGCGTGTTGAAGGCCGGCACAATGGGGTCGTCGCTCTGCGTATTGAGGCGGTTCCAGCTGTAGTTGCCCTGCACCATGTAGTATTTGCCAAAATAGTAGTTCAGGCCAATGGAGATGCCCTGCGAGGTCACGGTCTCCCTCGAGTTGGAGGCCACCCGCCACACCTCGATATTGTTGTAACGGGGGATGAGGATGGGCGGGAACGGGTCGAAAGGCACCGTGTCGAAAGGCACCGTGAGGCCGATGTTGTAGCCAATGAAGTCGTTGTAGATGTTGAAATAATACCCGGCATCCACGTACAGTTTTTCAAACAAGGTGGTGCGATAGCCCAACTCGAAGGTCTTGACTTTTTCCGGCTGGATGGGTGCGATTTGCAGCGAGTCCAACTTGCCGATGCCGTCGCGGAACTTGGTGAACGACTCTCGCGTGACCAAGTTGGCGAACCCGTCCAAGTTGCCGATCAGTGTGGCCGGCCCCACCCGCAGGTGCAGGTATTGATCGCTCAGGGTGGGGTTTCGGATGGCCGAAGCGAAGGAGAGTCGCAAGTAATTGTTTTGGGCAGGTTGCCAAACCACCGAAGCGGCCGGGGTAGCGAGCAGGTCGAAATTTTGGTTTTTGTCCACCCGTACTGTCCCGGATAGTTTGAAATTGCCCACCTGTTTTTCCACGCCCGTGTAAGCGCCCCACTCCGAATTTCTGATCACCCGCCCCATAGAATCGTTGAAGATGGTGCCGTCAGACACCGGTCGGTACAGCCGCACGTTGGCACCCACCACCCACTCTTTCAGGAACTTAGGCTGAAAACGGTACTCTCCGTGCGCATGGTAGAGAGCCGATTTGTCATAAAACCGGGTGCCGCCCTCCGTAGCGTTGTTTTTGCGCGAAGTGATGGCATCGAAAAGCGAGTCGTAACGCGCCGTACCGGGCACAAAAAAGTCGACCTCATCAGATTCTCGTTCCTGGTTGGCATATTGCTCTGCTAGCGTATGCTGTTCTTGCAGCCACGCGCTGTTGTCCTGTTGCCATTGGTACATCACGTTTACGTCGTCGTCGTACTTGTAGCCCTTCTGCTTCATCTTGTTGAACACGTCCCCCAAGTTGTTCTTCACCCACCACTCCTGGTAGGCATTGCTCCAAGCATCGTTCTTTTTAGAGGCTTGCTGCATTCTAAGGGCCGTGAAGTACGGGTCGTAAGAGTCCCTCGCGTCCTCGTTGGTGGCGTACAGGCGGACGAAGAACTTGTCCTTCTGCCTGAACTCCAAGCGGTTTTGGAAAAACAGGATGTTGCGGAGGCTGAAGCGGTTGTCGCCCTGATACACCGTAGTGCCCGTGCCAAAATTAGAGGCGATGATGATCTCTGGTGATTCAAAATCCTTCGATGGGTTGGTGCGGAAGTGGAGCGCTGCGCCGGTCTTGATGTTGCGGGTATCGTAGTCCACTACGTCCTCCTCCTTGTATCCAGTGCGATGAAACGAATTGAGGCCCGCACGCGAATCGAACAGCGCGGAGAAGATCGTTCGGCTCTCGTCGCCGTAAACGTTCACCGCGTCCCACCTTCCGGGGTTGGCACTTGGGCGAAACACCTGATTGCTCTCCGAACTGGTGATGGGGTCGTAGTTGTCGGCCACCCAGTCGTCAGCCCTCAGGCCGAAAAAGTTGAGTTTGAAAGCCATGAAATCCTTACCCGCTTTATTTTTGAAAGACTCGGCATAACGCGCCGAACCTTCCAGCAAGTTGCGCTCGCCCGCTTTGAGCGACACGGCCAGGCCCCTGTGGATGAAAGGGTTTTTGGTCTCCATTGAGATCACGCCGTTGAAAGCGTTGGGGCCGTAAAACGACGAACTGGCACCCACCACCAAGTCCACCTTGTTCACGTCCAAGTCGCTGCTGCCCAAAAAATTGCCCAGCGAGAAGTTCAGTCCCGGGGCCTGATTGTCCACCCCGTCAATGATTTGCAGCGAGCGCACCGGGCTGGTGCTATTGAAACCGCGCATGTTGATCACCGTAAAGCCCAGCGAAGCGGTGGTGAGGTCCACGCCCTTCAAATTGCCCAGCGCGTTGTAGAAACTAATGGCAGCCGTCTCCTTGATAGCGATGGCGTCCAAGTTTTCCACCGTGAGCGGGGCCGCCTTCTGCTTGTCGTCGATGCGCTGGCCCTTGATCACCGTCTCTGCGATGAGGAGCGTGGCCGCCGCCAACTTGACCGTGATCTTGTCGGCAGTCGTCACCTGAATCTCCTGAGTGGCATAGCCCGTGTAGGCGATTTTCAGGGTGACGGGCAAGGCATCCACCTTCACGACAAATTCGCCTTCGTAGTTGGTAATGCCGCCACCAGAGCCGCCTGCAATGATCTGCACGGCTGCGCCGATGAGCTCTTCCCCCGTTTCGTTGTCCAGCACCTTGCCTTTCAGGGTGACTTGTGCCGAGGCCGTAAGGCTGCTCAAAAAGAGGCACAAAAAATTGAAAATCAAAATTTTGTAAATTTGCTTCATACGGAACACATCTAATTTTCCAAAAAAAGTATGTCAAACAGGTCGTTTCAACAAACCCTGTTCGTCGGGCAAATGAAGAAAGAAAATTTGATTCCAGTTGTGCAAAAGTGAATCACTTGCTCATTTCTGTCAGTACTCAGCAACCTTAGGAACGGTGCTGGAATAAAGATACAGATTTAGCGGGCTTGTTTGTCCCCAGTTTTCGTTACTCGTCGGTTGTTTA